>JBIIPF010000062.1:0-8233 GCA_044342755.1 Limnohabitans sp.
GCGCCAACTCGATGGCGACCGCCGCACCCAGCGGAATGCCTTTGTAAGCAGGGCCAAAAATCATGTCGAACTGCAAGTCGCTTTGCAGCAGCTTTTGCGCGTAGAAGGTGGCCAAGCGGCTGAGCTTGGCGCCGTCGTCAAACAAGCCTGCATTGAAAAAATAAGGGGACATGCGCCCGGCTTTGGTCTTGAAGCTGCCAAATTTCAACACCCCCGATTCCAGCGAGAATTGAATGAATGCTTGCGCCAAGCTGTTTGGCGTGTCTTGCACCGACATGGGGGATTCCTTGTTCAAACTCACCAGCCTCAACCTCAACGGCATCCGTTCTGCCAGCAGCAAAGGCCTTGAAAACTGGCTTGAAAAAGCCAAGCCAGATTGTATGTGTGTGCAAGAAATCAAAGCCCAAGCGCCCGATTTGGCGGGCAAGTTTGAAACCATGGCCGGCTTGAGCGGTTACTTTCATTGTGCCGAGAAAAAAGGCTATTCGGGCGTGGGCATCTACACCCGGCATGCACCCAGCGCGGTGATTGAAGGCTTTGACGGCGGCGAATTCGACGCCGAGGGTCGTTATGTGGAGCTGCGCTTTGACACCCCCAAGCGCAAACTGTCCTTGCTCAGCGTTTACTTCCCCAGTGGCTCGTCGGGGCCCGAACGGCAAGAAGCGAAATACAGATTCTTGGATGCGATCGAGCCGCATCTGATGGCCTTGAAGAAGAACCGCGAGTTCATTTTGTGTGGCGACGTGAACATTGCGCACCAGGAAAAGGACTTGAAGAACTGGCGCAGCAACCAGAAAAATTCGGGCTTCTTGCCCGAAGAACGCGCGTGGATGACCCAATTCACCACCGAAGGCGGCATGGTGGATGTGTACCGGCAGCTGCACCCCGACACCACCGACGCTTGCTACACCTGGTGGAGCAACCGGGGCCAGGCTTATACCAACAACGTGGGTTGGCGATTGGACTACCACTTGGCCACACCGGCCTTGGCCGCTTTGGCCAAGGAAGTGTCTATCTATAAAGACGAAAAATTTTCAGACCACGCGCCGGTCACCGTGGTCTATGAACCCTCCTTGTTGGGTTGAAGCTTCAGGCCCTCTCGCGCACCCTCATCATGTCCAGCACCGCCCTCCTGATCCCAGAACACGAGATCGAATTCACCGCGATCCGGGCCCAAGGTGCGGGCGGACAAAACGTCAACAAGGTGTCCAGTGCCGTGCATTTGCGTTTTGACATTCGCGCGTCTTCCTTGCCAGATGCCGTGAAGGAGAAACTCTTGGCCACCTCGGACCAGCGCATCACCAGCGAAGGCGTGGTCGTCATCAAAGCGCAAACCACGCGCAGCCAAGACAAAAACCGCGCCGAGGCCATTGAGCGTTTGCACGATATGGTGGCCAAGGCCGCCAAACCCGTGAAGCCACGCCGCGCCACCCGTCCCACGCTCAGCTCGCAACGCCAACGCGTGGACAGCAAAGTCTTGCGTGGTCAAACCAAAGCCGCACGCGGCAAAGTGATGGACTGAACATGGCAACCACCGACAACGCTCGTGTTCTAGACGTCTTGATCATTGGCGCGGGTTTGTCGGGCATTGGCGCAGCGCGTCATTTGCAACGGCAATGTCCCGACAAAACCTGGCGCATTTGGGAAGCGCGCCAGCAGATGGGTGGCACCTGGGATTTGTTCCGCTACCCCGGCGTGCGCTCGGACTCGGACATGTTGACGCTGGGTTATGCGTTCAAACCCTGGACCGGCACGCAAACCATGGCCGATGGCTCGTCCATCTTGAACTACATCCGCGACGCGGCGCATGAAACCGGTGTTGATGAACAGATTGCTTATGGCCACAAAGTGGTGACGGCTGAATGGTCTAGCGCCTACGCTTGCTGGACCCTGACCGCCGTTCTCTCCAACGGTGAACAGGTGCAACAACGCGCCCGCTTTGTGCATTTGTGCGGCGGTTATTACAGCTACGAGCGCGGTCATCAGCCGGTGTTTGACCGACAAGCCGAGTTCCAAGGTGACTTGGTGTACCCGCAGTTTTGGCCGGCGGGTTTGAGCCATGCGAACAAGCGTGTGCTGGTGATTGGCAGCGGAGCGACTGCCGTCACACTGGTGCCGGCGATGGCAGAAACGGCCACCCACGTGACCATGTTGCAACGCTCGCCCTCGTATGTGGTGAGCCTGCCCAGCCAAGACCCTTTGCCCATGCTGCTGGGGCGCTGGTTGCCACAAGCTTGGGCGCACACCATTGCACGTTGGAAAAACATTTTGCAAGGCTTGTTTTATTTTCAGCTCGCCAGACGACAACCGGCTTTTTTGAAAAAGTATTTGGTTGGCATGGTGCAAAAAGCCCTGGGGTCAGATTTCGATGTGCGCCAACATTTCACGCCGCGCTACAACCCCTGGACGCAACGTGTCTGCGCTTTGCCTGACGGTGATTTGTTCAAGGTGTTGAAAGCAGGTCGCGCTAACGTGGTCACCGATGAAGTGGCGCATTTCACGCCTGATGGCGTGGTACTGCAAAGTGGGCAACAGTTGCAGGCTGACATCGTCGTGGTGGCCACTGGCTTGCAACTCAATGTGCTGGGGGATGTGGCTTTCACCGTGGACGGCGTCGCGTTTGAACCCGGCCAAGCCTTCAGCTACAAGGGCTGCATGTTGTCGGGCTTGCCCAATGTGGCGGTGACCTTTGGCTACAGCAATGCCTCGTGGACCTTGAAAGCCGATTTGATCGCCGGCTTTGTGGGCCGACTGCTCCAACACATGGATCAACACGCTTACAGCGAAGTGCGGCCCACTCCAGCGCGGCCAATGACCGCGCAACCCTTCATGGACTTCAGCTCGGGCTATGTGACCCGCAGCAACCACCAACTGCCGAAACAAGGCGACCATGGCCCCTGGCGGGTTCCGCAAAACTATTTGCGCGACCTTTGGGGCTTGCGCTTTGCGTCGCTGAAAGATGGCGCTTTAAGTTTCAAATAACACCAGAACGATGGTCGTCGTCATGAACTGTGATTGCATCTCGTCGGTGTATGGGGTGGGGTATCGGTTTGATGTGCCGGCTTGATGTCATGACACGCCTAAACTACGCGCATCCGTCTTCGCGCCTGCCGAACACCATGCTCCACTACGAAACCATCCCCGTCACGCCCTTCCAACAAAACTGCTCTGTGGTCTGGGAGGACGAAGGCATGACCGCAGCCATCATCGACCCGGGCGGTGATTTGGACGTCTTGCAAAGCGCTTGCAAGCAACTCGGCGTGAGCTTGGTGGCGATTTGGATCACACATGCCCATTTGGATCACGCAGGTGCCACCGCCGATTTGGCTGACAGCTTGAACCTGCCCATCATTGGCCCGCACCCCGGGGACCAATTTTGGATTGACGGCTTGAAAGAGGCCGCCGAAAGCTATGGCTTTCCACCTGCGCGTCCTTTCAAACCCACGCGTTGGTTGGCCGATGGCGACACGGTCACACTGGGTGCGCACACGCTGCAAGTGCGGCATTGCCCAGGCCACACGCCCGGCCATGTGGTGTTTTATTCGGCTGAATTAAAGCGTGCGTTTGTCGGCGATGTGCTGTTTGCCGGCAGCATTGGCCGCACCGACTTCCCGCAAGGCAACCACCAAGATTTGATCGACAGCATCACGCAGCGCTTGTGGCCGATGGGCGACGACACGGTGTTCATCCCTGGTCACGGCCCCGAGAGCACATTTGGCCGCGAGCGGCGCAGCAACCCCTATGTGGGTGGCACCTGAGGCTTCGTTGTAGCGCTCAAGACCATCAAGTTCTGGGGTTTGGCATCCTTCGCCCAATCGATTGAAATCCCCTGATCCAACGTGACCAAACAAGCTTGGTGTTTGACGGCGAGTGCCAGCAAGTAGGCATCGGTGATGTCCACGGGACGCATCACTTGTTGCCAAACAATGCCTGCTGCATCCAAGGGGTTGATGTCGTCAGGCCAAAACTGATGCATGGGGTGCTGCATGGCCTCGTTCAGACCCTGCGCAACCCGCACCATGGGTAGTCGATTCGGATAGTTGGGTTGCGACAAGATGCGGATGCAACCATTGAGGGTGATGGGGCAACTCGCCCAGCCGTTTTGATGCTGCTGAAACCACGCCATGGTGAGCCGGTGATGCACATGGTTGGCATCCAACAAAGCGATCAACACGCTGGTGTCCAGCAAGGCCCGCATCAATCGCCCAGTTCGTCTCGAATGGCCCGCACCATGTCGGCCGTGACGATGTGTTGCCCCGGCAATGTAAGCGGTTTGAACCCATGAACCGCTTGGACTTCTTGGACTTGCAGGGCTGATGGGCTGGATACGGGATCTGCCAAACCACTTTGAATGGCGCGCCGCATGGTGTCTGAAATGATGCGACCAGCCGTGGTTTGCCCCGCTTTGGCCAAGGCCTTGGCAGCGGCTAAGACGTCATCATCCAGGTCCAAGGTGGTTCGCATGGCTCGAGTGTATCTGATGCGCGCGCATCAGATGCGGTGTTTTCACGACGCCTTGGCCCGCTCATACAGCGGGTTCACCTTGGGCAAGTTGGATTCGATCTCTTTGATGCGCGTGCTGCCCGAGGGGTGGGTGCTGAGCCACTGCGGTGGCGCGCCTTTGTTGGCGGCGCTCATTTTTTGCCACAAGCTCACCCCCGCACGCGGGTTGTAGCCGGCCCGGGCGGCCAGCTCCATGCCCACCAAGTCGGCTTCGCTTTCGTCTTCACGGCTGAACTTCAGCGACAAGAGTTGCGCACCTTGCTGTGCCACCGCATCGGTCAACCGGGCATCGATGCCAAAAAAACCCGACACCAAAGCGCCGCCCAAACGTGACAAGCCCGTGGTGGCCATGTTCTTGCCCATGCGTTCGCGCGCGTGTTCGCGCAGGGCGTGGGCGATTTCATGGCCCATCACCATCGCCACTTCGTCGTCGGTCAATTCCAGCTTGGTGAGGATGCCGCTGTAAAAAGCAATCTTGCCCCCGGGCATGCAAAACGCGTTGATTTGCGTCGAGCCCAGCAAATTCACTTCCCATTTCCATTCACGGGCGCGCGGGTTCCACTCGTAGCTGAACGGGATGATTTTGTTGGCAATCGCACGCAAGCGAATCACTTGCGGGTGGTCGTCGCCGGCCAAAGCGTCCTTCTCGTTGGCCTGCTTCATCATCTGGCCGTACTGCACTTGCGCCGAGTTTTCCACCTCGCCTGCGGGCACCAGCTTGGCGAACTTGGACGTGCTGCCCACCTCCACACCATCGCGGGCCAAGGCATCGAAAGCAAACAGGCCAGCCGCACAACCGGCACAGGAGTGAAGAAAAGCGCGTTTGGTTTGCATGGGGCTGGTGTTCCAGAGGGTCGCACAATAAGGGCATGAACGATAACCCAACTCAGCCCCGTTTGTCATTGCGCTGGCAAGACACCCTGTTGATTTACCTGAGCCCCACCAGTTTGCGCATGTTGGCTTTGGGGTTTTCGGCGGGTTTGCCACTTTTGCTGGTGTTGGGAACGCTCAGTTTTCGCTTGCGCGAAGCCGGCATCGACCGCGCCACCATCGGCTTCTTGAGTTGGGTGGGGTTGGCCTACGGTTTCAAATGGGTGTGGGCGCCGCTGGTGGACCGCTTGTCGATTCCGGTGTTGACGCCCATGTTGGGTCGTCGCCGCAGTTGGTTGTTGTTGGCGCAGGTGTCGATTGTGTTGGGCCTGCTGGGCATGGCCGCCGCCAATCCACAAGACAGCTTGACGCCCTTGGTGGGCTTTGCGCTGTTGGTGGCGTTTGGTTCAGCCACGCAAGACATCGCGTTGGACGCCTTTCGGATTGAATCCGCCTCCGCCCGGCTTCAAGCGGTGCTGGCCGCAAGCTACCAAACCGGCTACCGCTTGGCCATGATTTGGGCGGGTGCCGGTGTGTTTTGGATTGCCGCCAAAGCCGAAGTGGGCGGCTTGCCAGCAGGCACCTACCAAGATGCGGCCTGGGCCTGGGCCTACACCGTGATGGCCCTCTCGATGGCGGTGGGCATGGCCACGGTGTTGTTCTCCAAAGAACCGGCGGCGGTGGACATGCCGCCTGCACACAACCTGCGCCAGTGGTTGAACGTTGCCGTGGTGGCGCCGTTTGCTGAATTCATTCAGCGCTACCGTTGGCACGCCGTCTTGTTGCTCGCCTTGATTGGCAGCTACCGCATCAGCGACATCGTCATGGGCATCATGGCCAATCCGTTTTATGTGGACATGGGTTACAGCAAAGAAGAGGTGGCCACCGTCACCAAACTGTATGGCGTGGTGATGACCTTGTTGGGCGCGTTCATCGGCGGCGTGATGGTGCTGCGCTTGGGTGTGATGCGCGTGTTGATGTTGGGTGCGGTGCTGAGTGCCGCCACCAATTTGCTGTTCGCGTGGTTGGCCGGACATGGCCACGACCTGTATGCGCTCATCGCCGTGGTGTCGGCCGACAACCTGAGCAGCGGCATCGCCTCGGCGGCCTTCATCGCCTACTTGTCGTCGCTCACCAACGTGCAGTACTCGGCCACGCAATACGCTTTGTTCAGCTCGCTCATGCTGCTGCTGCCGAAATTTTTAGCCGGCTTTTCAGGGGTGGCGGTGGACGCCGCTGGCTATGCCTGGTTCTTTGCAGGCACGGCGCTCTTGGGTCTGCCGGTGTTGCTGCTCGTGTGGTTGGCGAGCAGGTTTCACCAGACGGGCCCATAGGCCGGTCAATGATGGGTTGCTTGGTGCGCAGTAGCCAACAGCTTTGCAACTTCTTGTAGCCGTTTATCGCGCGTCCATCGTTTACCCGCGCCCATAATCGCTTTCATGCAAACCCGCTTCAGCACCGCTTTTAGATTGACCACGCCAATCGCCCTGGCCCCGATGGCGCTGGCCGCAGGCGGCGCACTGGCCGCGGCTTGCGCCAACGCCGGCGCGCTTGGCTTGCTGGGCGGCGGCTATGGCGACCTGCCCTGGGTGCAGCGCGAACACGCTTTGGCTTTGCGCCTCATGCCCGACGCCGCGCCACGATTGGGCTGCGGCTTCATCACCTGGAAACTGGACGAGGACGCCAGCGCCCTCGACTGGTTGCTCGACCAGGCGCACACCCCCGCCGCGCTGATGCTGTCCTTTGGCGATCCGCGCCCCTATGCCGCGCGCTTGGCCGCGCGTGGCGTGCCACTCATTTGCCAAATTCAACAACTCGCGCAACTGCCCGCGTGCTTGGAAGCTGGCGCAGCCGTCATCGTGGCGCAAGGCGCGGAGGCCGGTGGCCACGGCATGAACAGCTTGAACGGGCGCAGCAGCTTCAGCCTGGTGCCCGAGTTGGCCGATGCCTTGGCCGCGCGCTCGCCCCACACCCTGCTGCTCGCAGCCGGTGGTATTGCTGATGGGCGCGGTTTGGCAGCAGCGCGCGTGTTGGGCGCGGACGGCGTGTTGCTGGGCAGCCGTTTGTGGGCCAGCGCCGAGAGCTTGGCCTCGGCAGGCGCGGTGAACGCGGCCCTGGCCGCCAGCGGCGACGACACCGCTCGAAGCGCCGTGTTTGACATCTTGCGCCGCAAACACTGGCCCGCGCCCTACGACTTTCGAGCCCTGCGCAATGGTTTGCACCGGCAATGGGAAGCGCGGGTGGACGCGTTGCGCGCCGCGCCAGACGCTGCCCGCGCCGATTACGACGCGGGTGTGGCGGCAGCGGACTTTGACCGCGCCCATGTCACCGTGGGCGAAGCGGTGGGGCTCATGCACGATGCGCCGCCAGCGGCCGAGTTGATTGCGAGGATCACCCGCGAGGCGCAGGGGTTGTTGTCAGGCCACTGAACTTGAGCCGCCCGCCATGAGGACGCATTTTTCTGGTCTTTCGCTCAAAAAATGGTCCCCAGGCCGGACGGCTCCAAGGTGATTTACAGCGTTCGGATGAACTGTTGGCACAAAACTGGCGCCTAAAGAAGCCTGTTTTTCAAGGCACTCAAAACACCCTGCTTTTGGCATAGGGGTCAGCAGGGACGGGTCTTTCAGGCGTTTTGATGATACATAAATTCAGCTTTTTGCTGAAAACTTGTATCACTCACGAACTTGAAGTCACGCTCAAGCCGCCCGCCATGGGGACTCATTTTTCTGGTCTTTCGCTCAAAAAATGGTCCCCAGGCCGGACGGCTCTGAAGTGATGTTTCAGCGCAAGGAGGAACGGATTGCGAAAAATCGTTTTCTGTCATTTAGCCAGCCAATCCATCCTCTTCGGCTTGGCGAAC
>JBIIPF010000063.1:0-8129 GCA_044342755.1 Limnohabitans sp.
TACCAGTTGTCGACCACAGTCCCGGTCAACAAGATGCCGATGCCACCCGCCAAAGGGCACAACACGGCAAACCACCAAGCCCAACGGTGGATGGATTCCATCGTGGCATTGAAGCCCATGGTCCAACGCCAGAACAAACCGGCGCGTTCTGAGGCCGTACCGCGGTCGACGATTTGCTCAATTTCACGTTCGCCGCCGTAACGGCCCACCGCCAAAATGGTGGCGCCATGCATCGCAAACAACAAGGCCGAGCCATACAAAAACACAATCGACAAGGCATGGAACGGGTTGTAGAACAAGTTGCCATAGCGCAGTGAAAAAGCTGCAGTCCAATCGAGGTGCGGGAAGATGCCAAACGGCACAGCCTCGCCCCAAGAGCCCATCAGAATGGGTCGGAAAAAGCCCAGCACCAAATAGAGCCAAATGGCAGCGGCAAACGCCCAGGGAATGTGGGAACCCAAGCCCAGTTCACGGGCGCGGCGGTACATGCGTGCCCACCACAGCAAGAGGGATGCGGTGAGGAAAAAACCAGCGAACAACCACCAACCGCCTTGGTTCAGGGGCGGCAACCCCAAGCCATACCCTGGCGCGGGCGGTTCCAGCGCCAACCAAAACAGTTGTCGCACAAATTGGATCGGATCCCAATACACCGACGCCAGCATGTTCAAGCCGATGGTGACAAAGGCGATCATGCCGCACATGATCGACGCGATGCCCAAGCCACCCAAATAAATGGGGCCGAGTTGTGCATTGCCGATGCGACCTAACCAATAGGCGATGAAAGGTTCGCCGGTGCGCGGGCTGTTGCCATGACCGAGCTCAACACCGTGGTGTGTGGGGCCTACCGCTTGCACGGTGGTGAAGATGTTTTGATATTGCATGTTGTTTCTCCCGCCTTATTTCCAAATAGGCATGTTGAGCCACCAACCCCACCACTCTGGCCAACCACGGGTCCAGAACGGTCCACTGATGACGATGCACAAGGCGCTGAACAGCACGGCTGCCAGGGCCAAGAACAAGCCCAAACGATGAATGCCCAAGGTACCAATGGAGTAGCCAATCGAATCACGGAAAAACGTGTCTTCGTGTTCAGGCGTTTTGACCACTTCACCGGCTGGCGGGTTGGTGGCTGACAACACCAGACCGCCATGCAAAGACAGTGCAAACACCGTGGCAAAGAAGAAACTCACCGCGATCATGTGCGCCGGGTTGTAGTGAAAGTGCAGGTATTGGTAGCCCACGTTGGAGACCCAATCGAGGTGGCTGAAGATGCCGTAAGGAAAACCATGTCCCCAGGCACCCATCAACACGGGGCGAATCACCACCAAGGTGAAGTACGCGAAGATGGCCACGCCGAACGCGAATGGCACATGCAAACCCATGCCGAGTTTTCGGCATATTTCAATCTCTCGCATCATCCATGAGACGAAAGCGCCTAAAGCGCACACCGTGATGAGCTGCCAAAGCCCGCCTTCCATCAGCGGTGCCATGCGCAAGCCGTAGGACAAATCGGGCGGCGCAATGCTGATTTGCCAAAGATTCCAGGTCGGTCCTTGTGAGGCACCCCACAAAATGAGCGCAGTACCTAGAAACGCAAAAAAGATGGTGGTGACACCAAAGAAACCCACGTAAAAAGGGCCAATCCAAAAATCGAACAAGTCACCGCCCACCAAGGTACCCCCTCGGACTCGGTATTTTTTTTCAAAACTGAGCATGGACATGATCGCGCCCCTTACTAGGAAAATTGAAATCAAATTTCAGATGAAGCACTGGCAAGGCCAGGGCTCCATCTGAAACAGCATCAGGTCGATTAAGACTTGACCGCTGGTACGGCGGGAGGCATCGGTGCGTTTTGCACTGATGCTGTGCCAGCTGCTTTGCGTGGGCCGTCGAGCCAATTGAACTTGTTGGTGCTGAGCAAGATCAGATGAATCATTGCGGCCAGTCCGAACAAGAAAATGCCTTGAACAACCATTGCCCGAAGCGGGTCGTACAGTTTCCAAATACGCCACATATTTCTTCTCCTAAGTGATGTGTGACATGAAGGTGTAAACAGCTGCTTTCACGCCAGCCACCAAACCCTTGGTGCTCTCCGCACCTGGCAAGTAATTTCTCCAGTTGATGCCCATCATGGTGGCCATGAAAGCGATCGTGAAAAAAACCAAAAAACCAAGTGCAAAAATGGCCGCAAATGTTTGTGATTCATTGGCACGTACGTGCCTTTGATCAAGTTGACTGGTGTTAGACATGCTTAACCCCTTCAGATGAAAGAAAACGGCGTTAGAACCAGGGACGCCATGCCCAGACCAGGATGTGTGCCAACACAGCTACCGCCGTGAAAGACACTGTTCCTTGAATCCAGAATGCATGGAATTCCTGAGCCTCTTCGTCCGTCAAGCCAGAGATGGATGTCCGCTGTGACATAAGACTGCTCCTTCACAATTTGACCTTGCGGCCATTGCTGCGCTCAACCCGCGCAACTTGAGTAGCCGCAGCAGAGCGCCACGACATTCCTGATTTGCAAACACCTGGGTTTGCAATGACATTCCATTTCTTCATGCGGGTACCGCCGCCAGACCCAAATCTTTGGCGGCCGCGTGCACATGCCCGCTGTCAACCACGTTGCCGCCGGCCTCGCGTGTGATTTGTTCGGACAAATCACGCAATCGCTTGGCCGCTGAAATTTGCACCAGCACCGGTTGGCTCTGCACCAGTTCCCGCAACAAACTTTGCGCCTCGTCTTGCCAGGCTGCGTTGGGCACCACCACGCCGCGTGCATGGGTGGCTTCGACCTTGTCCATCTCGGTACCCAAAGGCAGGATGTGGAACAAGGCATCAAACAAGGCGTTGCAGACTTCTTGCACCAGATAGCTGGCACCGCTGTAACCCATGAAAGGTGTACCGGTGTGGCGGCGAATGACGGCGCCTGGAAAAGAAGCTGGGATGAAGGCCGCACGCATGGGACCACCCGACATCTCGGACAAGTACATGCGTTCGTTGTAGCTGCCAAACATGATGAGCGGCGTTTGCTGGTGGCACATCTTGCGCACGCTTTGGTTGTCTGTTTTGGTGCCAGCCGTGCGTGACACGCTGAATTTGCAAGGCAGACCCATTTCCACTTCCAAGAAATTTTTCAAGCCACGTGCATAGGTTTCACCGGCGACCACGGCGAAGCTGGCCGTTGAGAAAAAATCTTGCGTCACCGACCGCCACAGATCCCACAGGGGCTTGAGTGTGGTGTGGCGTTCTCGTTCAATGAAGGGCTCAGGATCGAGGTTGAGCAAACGGCCTAGTTGACGCAAGAAAGCGGTGGTGCTGTGCAAGCCAATGGGGGCTTGCAAATAAGGCCGCTCCAAAGCTTCACACAACATACGGCCAAATTCGCGGTACATGCAAATATTCACATCGGCTTCCACCAAGCGCGACACATCGGCCAAGTGACTGCCCAATGGAAACACCATGTTCACTTCAGCACCAATGCCGTTGACCAGGCGTTTGATTTCCGCTAAATCGCTAGGACAGTTGAAGGTGCCGTAGCTGGGACCAATGATGTTGACGCGTGGTTTTTCACCGGCAGGACGCTCGGCAAATGGTTTGCGTGCTGGTACTTTTTTCAGACCATACTCGGTCCACAACCAGTACATGGCGCGGTTGGAACACTGCCATTGGTCTTCGTCAATCGTGCGCGGCAAAAAACGTTGGATGCCGGTGCCCTCGGGGGTGACGCCACCGCCAATCATCTCGGCAATGGAGCCCGTGACCACGACCGCAGGCAACTCCGGGTCCAAGGTGGCATGGGCACGTTTCATCGCACCTTCGGTGCCCTCGCGGCCCAACTGCTCTTCGGCCAATCCGGTGACCACGATGGGCAATTCGTGCGGCGGCAGTGCATCGGTGTAATGCAGCACCGACGTGACCGGCAGGTTTTCGCAACCTACGGGTCCGTCGATGACGACTTGTAAACCTTTGATGGCGGTGAACACATACACCGCTCCCCAATAGCCGCCTGCGCGATCGTGGTCATGTACCAACATCAGCCCATCTCCTCTGCTTTGCGCTTTTTCGCAATGCGTTCGAGTTGTCGTTTGGTTTCGGCTTTGAACTCAGGGCGATCGACGGGCACACCTTGCCAGACGCCAGTGGCGTGGCCCATGCCGGTTTCACCGAAGAAATCTTTCATGCGGTCAAAGCGGGCTTGGTTGCCAATCGCCGACTGCACCACTTGCACGAGCGAGCCCGCTCCTGCAATGCCCATCAGCGGGCGTGCAGAAATCAGGTTGGTGAAATACAAGCTGGGGATGCTGATCTCTTTGGCTTTTTGCACCACAGGGGTGGTGCCGATGGCCAAGTCGGGTTTGTATTCGTACACAGCCGCCATGTCCTGCTCGAGAGAGGCACGAAATTGCACCTGCACACCTTTGCTTTGCAACCAGTCGGCATCGTGTTTGTTCCATGCGGTGGCAGGACATGCCGAGCCCACATAACGCACATCCGCACCGCATTCAATCAACAAGCGCGCAACCAACAACTCAGAGCCCTCATAGCCGCTGAGGGTGATGCGGCCATTGATGGGTTTGGCTTCCAGCATGGCACGCATAGGCGCCAAGGTTTGGTTGCGTGCGAGATCGATCTTGGCTTGTGACACGCCCAAGCTGCGGCCTATCGCTTGCAACCAGTCGTGTGTGCCTTCCACCCCCACCGGCGCGGAACCCACAATCGGCCGACCGGCCGCTTCAAACTCGCGGATGCTGGCGGTGTAGAAAGGGTGAATTGCAGCCACCGCTGCGCAGTCCAAGGCCGCATACAACTCGCGCCATTCGCGTGTGGGCACAACGGGCCCAGCCAAGATATCCATGGGGGCCAGCATTTGGCCAATGATGACGGGGTCGGCGGGGAACATTTCACCCAACAAGGCCACACTTGGCTTGTCCTGACGACCACCGCGCGGCGCTTGGACCGGACCGGACATGATTTCTTGGCGGGCATAACGCAACATGGCGCCAGCCAACACGTCTTTGGCCTCGGCATGGGTGGGCACCCCAAAGCCCGGCACGTCGATGCCGATGACGCGAACGCCGTTGATTTCTTTGGGCAGCAACTGCAAGGGCACACCACTGGCGGTGGGCACACACAGGTTGATGATGACGATAGCGTCTAGTTTTTCAGGGTCGGCTTCGGCATGCACGGCCTCGCGAATGTCCTCGAACAACTTGCCGGTGACCAAGGTCTCGGAGTTGAACGGCACATAGCCCACGGTGCGGCGAGCACCGTAGAAATGCGAGGTGAAGGTCAGGCCATAGACACAACAGGCCGAGCCCGACAAGATGGTGGAGGTGCGCTTCATGCGCAGACCCACACGCAGCGAACCAAAGGCGGGGCACATGCTCTGCGGTTGGTCATGGGGGCCAGCGGCTTGGTTGCGCGGGTAGTCTTTGGCGTATTGGTCCAACACCTCCGACTTGCCGGCTTGCTTGGCAGCTGCCAACAAGGTTTCACCACCAGCGTGACAACCCATGCCGTCGCCCTCCAAGGCGGTGCTTACCAGCTTGTCAGGCGCCGCAGGGGTGATGGGAATGGTGCGTGCCATGGCCTCAGGCCTCGTCGTAAACAACTTCAAGGCTGGGCTTGACGACATCGTGGCGGCCCACCATGTCGAAGGTGGTGGCGGGCTCGAGCACCACATTGCGTCCCACCACATCAGCGCTGAACAGGCCCAGCAATTCGTCTTGGGTTTGCGGCTTGGGTCGCACCGGCGGGGCCAAGCCCACATTGGTGGCAAGCTCTTCGAACATTGGACCCCAACGGGTACCGGGGATGCCAATGATTTCATAGCTGGCACTCTTGCGGCGAATGTCTTCGTCGGCTGGAATGGCGGCGAGCACAGGAATACCTGCGTTGGCAGCAAACGCTTGGGCTTCACCCGAGCCATCGTCTTTGTTGATAACCATACCGGCCACGCCGACATTGCCGCCAAGTTTGCGGAAATACTCCACGGCCGAGCACACGTTGTTGGCCACATACAGGGACTGCAAATCGTTGGAGCCGACCACGATCACTTTTTGGCACATGTCACGGGCAATCGGCAAGCCGAAACCGCCACACACCACGTCGCCCAAAAAGTCGAGCAACACGTAGTCAAAGCCCCAGTCGTGGAAGCCGAGTTTTTCCAAGGTTTCAAAGCCGTGGATGATGCCGCGACCGCCGCAACCGCGACCGACTTCGGGGCCACCGAGTTCCATGGCAAAAACGCCGTCGCGCTTGAAGCAGACATCGCTGATACTGACCGCTTCACCCGCGAGTTTCATGCGTGAAGAGGTTTCGATGATGGTGGGGCAGGCCTTGCCGCCAAACAGCAAACTGGTGGTGTCGCTCTTGGGGTCACAGCCAATCAGCAAGACTTTTTTACCTTGCTGGGCCATCATGTAGCTGAGGTTGGCCAAGGTGAAACTTTTGCCAATGCCGCCCTTGCCATAAATGGCAATGATTTGGGTTTCTTTGGTGGGTGCGTCGGTGTGTACCGGATCAGCGTCCACTGAAGCCTCTTGGCGCAAACGATCAACGAATGTGATCGGATGAGAATTTCCGTTAGCTTGCGTAGTCATGCGTTGGCACTCCAGTCCAAAACCATCTTCAGGCACAAAGCATCATCAAAAGCCGTTTCATAAGCCGCTTTGGCTTGCGAAGGACTTCCGTGGTGCGTGATCAAGCCGTCAAGCGAGAGTCGGTCGGTGTTGACCAACTCGGTGACGGCCAGTAAGTCGGGGCGCTTCCATTCGGCGGCGGTGCGAATTTGCGCCTCGCGCATGAAGGCCGGGGCGTAGTCGAAGGCCAATTTGTCTTTGTAAAAACCAGCCAACACCACTTCGCCGCCTGGGGCCAAGCGCAGGATGAGTTGGTCCAGCAATTGGGCGTCGCCGCTGACGTCGTAGATGGCTTGGTAGTTGCGGCGCTCGTCCTCATCGGGGTGCAGCACTTGGTAGCCCAGTGCACCAGCACGCCTGGCTGCTTGGGTTTCCCACACCGTGGGTGCGGCAAAGCCAGCGGCCACCGTCATCCGCGCCAACAAGCGACCCATGATGCCGTGACCCACGATCAGATCCGGCGCAATGATGTGTTCACGCTTGCCGCCCATGGATACCGCGTGATAAGCCGTGGCGGCCAAGGCCAACAAGACGGCTTTGGGACCCAAAGCATCCGAGACGGGCATCACCCGGCTGTGGTTGGTGACCAGTTGCGATGCAGAAGCGCCGAACAGGCTGCGCACGCCTTCGAAACAATTGGCTCCCGGGACAAACACCCGCTGACCGATGTCCATCGGTACATCTGCGCCAGCTTTGACCACCCGGCCCACGGTTTCGTAGCCTGGTACCAGCGGATAACCCATGCCGGGGAACGGTGGCATGCTGCCATCCCAGAGCAATCGCTCGGTACCGGTGCTGATGCCGCTGAACTCCACCTCGATCTGAATGTCCTCATGCCCCAGCTCAGGCAAGGTCAATGCCTCCAGCGCCAATTGCTGGGGGTTTTTGAAGACGATGGCGTTTGCGTGCATGAGTGTATTTTTTGCCTTACATTGATTTATGTCAATTTATATTTACAGTTTAGGCTGTTGTACTAGGGGAAACACTTAGGCCTTGCGGCCCAGCAGGATCCGGGCGTGGACCGGCATCGGGTTGGACAGCAGTTCCACTTGGTTGAATCCGGCCTGGTGCATCAAATGCATCAGCTCCATCGGCGTGCGCAGTCGGCCAGAACCCATGGCCAGCAGGTAGAAATGAAAGTAAGCATCGCCTTCAGGCCGCTGCCCCGGCTCGGAGGCCATGGGCTCGGCCAGCACAAATCGGCCGCCCACAGGAAGGGCCTGGTAGATGGCTTTCAGCAGCGCCAGCACCACGGCGTCGGCGTGGTCATGGGCGATGCGCACCAAGGTGATCACATCCGCGCCGCTGGGCAAGTTGTCTTGGGTGAAATCGCCAGGCACGGCCTGCACGCGCTCGGCCAGTCCCCTGCCCGCAATCTGCTGCTGACTAACCTGACAAACGTTTGGCAAATCGAAGACCCGCACCTGAAGCTGTGGGTAAGCAAGAGCCAATTCACAGGCGAAACGACCCATGCCGCCGCCCACGTCC
>JBIIPF010000070.1:0-7645 GCA_044342755.1 Limnohabitans sp.
AAGCCATTCATCAAAGCGGCCAAAGACTTCCGCGTTGTGGGCAAGCGCATTCCCCGTACCGACATCGCTGCCAAAGTCAATGGCACAGCACAGTTCGGTATCGACGTTCGCCTCCCCGGCATGGTTTACGCCAGCTTGGAGCAGTGCCCCGTCATCGGCGGCACCGTTAAGAGCCTGGACAGCGCTGCTGCCAAAGCCATGCCTGGCGTGGTTGACGTGGTGCAAATCCCTGATGGTGTGGCTGTTGTGGCCAGCTCCTACTGGGCCGCTGTCAAGGCACGTCGTGCCCTGAAAATCGAATGGGACATGGGCCCAGGCGCTGCTGTCAGCACTGCCAGCATGCTCAATGGCACCATGGAAGCCTCTCAGAATGGCAAAGTCATTCCTGTGCAGCCGCCCGTTGGCGATGCCAAGTCTGCGATTGCCAATTCAGCCAAACAAATCAGCGCGACTTACATCACGCCTTTGTTGTCACACTCACCCCTGGAACCCATGAACTTCACCGCCCACGTCACCGCTGGCAAGGCGCTGTTGATCGGTGGTTCACAGTTCCAACAAGGTGCACAAGGTGCAACTGCCGCAGCTTTGGGTCTCAAACCCGAAGATGTGGACGTGCAAACCACCTTCTTGGGTGGTGGTTTTGGTCGCCGTATCGAACTCGACAACGTGGTCCAAGCTGCTCAAATTTCCAAAGCAGTCAAACTGCCTGTCAAGTTGGTCTGGTCTCGTGAAGATGACATGACCCATGACTTCTACAGCCCCATGGCCGTCAACCAACTGACTGCTGGCATGGATGCCAATGGCAAGCCCACCGGTATTCACCACCGTGTCACTTCTCAGTCCATCACACAACGTGCGTTTGGTCTGCCAAAAGACACACTCGATCCTTTCATGGTCGAGTACGCTGTGGCACCTTATGGCATCCCCAACAGCCAACACGATTTGGTGATCCATGATGCTGGTTTGCGCGTTGGTTACTACCGCGCCGTGAGCCACAAGCAAAACTGCTACGCCAACGAGTGTTTCATGGACGAAATGGCCAAGGCCGCTGGCAAAGACCCTGTCGACTACCGCCTGTCTTTGTTGGCCGACAAGCCACGTCACGCCAACGCACTCAAGCAAGCTGTTGACAAGTCTGGCTACAGAAAAGGCGCCCCCAAAGGTCGCGCTTTTGGTGTCGCTGTGATGGATGGTTATGACGCTTACTTGGCTGTCATCTCTGAAATCAGCTTGGGCGCAGACGGTGAAGTTCGTGTTCACAAAGTGACTGCGGCTGTCGATTTGGGCGTGATTGTCAACCCTGAGATCGTTGAACAACAAATCCAGTCCAGCATCATCATGGCCATGGCCACGGCGCTGAAGCACTCCATCACGGTCGAAGGCGGCAAGGTTCAACAAGCCAACTTCAACACCTATCCGCTGGTTCGTACCAACGAATCACCAGATATCAACATCGTGTTGATCAAGAGCACCGAAAAGCCTGGTGGTATCGGCGAGCCTTTCATGGCTGCAACCGTGCCTTCATTGGCCAACGCTGTTGCCAACCTGACTGGCAAGCGTATTCGTACATTGCCACTCACTGGCAAGACGATCCAAGAAGCCTGATCTTCCCGGCGCTGACCAGTTCAGCGCTTGGTTCTTCAGCAGAAAAGAGCGGGCTTGCCCGCTCTTTTTTTTGGTCGCTCGCCAAAAGTCCGCCTCATGATGCCGCATCTACCCAGCCGATCGCGGCAGCAGAAAACCGCTTGCGATGGGCAGCACGCATCAGGACTTCACTGCGATACAAAAAAAACCACCCGAAGGTGGCTTTTTGTTGGTGGCCGAAAGATTACTTCTTGACCACCTGCTCGTCCAAGAAACGAATGATGTCTTCGATTTCTTTTTCTGGCAGGATGCCGCCCCACTTGGGCATGCCGTACTCGATGCGGCCATTGACAATCGTGTCATAGGTCACTTTTTTCCAGTTGTCGTTGTAACGAATGACCAGCTTGCGCAAGTCCCGTTCTTGCACTGGACTCGCACCATTGTTGGCATGGCAATGCGAGCATTTGTTGTTGAAATTGGAGCGAACCTCAGCGGTGTCGTAAGGACCGGATGCATCAGCCAAAAGCCATTCACGTTGTTCGGTGGTGGCAGCTACTTTGACAAAGCCAGACCTCTGGGCCAAAACCGGTGTTTTGCTGATGTGCTTGTTGGCACTGTTTAGCAACAACGGTGCTTGGGATGGAAAGCCATATTTTTTGGCGAGTTGCTCGATTTCAGGCTTGAGCTCGTCCAAGGCTTTGTTGATTTGATCTTTCAACTCGGGCTTGTCTTTGGAGACTGCGATGGCCACCTGACCACTCAAGCCTTCGCCAGAGATGGGCAGCACCTGCCAGCGGTTTTGGTGCAAGGATTGGTTGTCAAATCCTGCACTCGGACCCCACAGCATGGCCATGTCGATCTCACCCTTTTCCAAAGCAGCAAAGGCTTGTTCTTGGCTGCGATAGGTCGTTGCCTGGTAACCGCTGCCAGAGCTGGCAAGCAAGATGGCAGGTGGCGAACCAAACAACACGCCCACACGTTTGCCCTTGAGGTCTGACAGGCCGGTGTATGTTTGACCCTTGGGGCCAACCAAGGCATAGCTCAGGCTCATGAATGCATTGCTTTTGACCAAGCCTCTGACGCGGTACTGGGCATCAGCAGGCAGGGCAAAGTAGGCGTCACAGCCGTCCATGGTGTTGCGCAGGGCGCGGCGTTGGTTGAAAGACAACCACCAGACATATTCAACAGGGCTGCCCAAACGTTGGCCCACCTTCTCAGCCAACTCGATGTACAAACCTTTTTCAGGACCTTCAGACTTGCTAAAGGGCAGGTTGTCGGGATCAGAACAGACGCGCAGGGTGTCTGCTGAGGCGAAGGGCGATGTCAGAGCAGACACCGCCAATGCAGCCAAGCTCAGACGAAGACTGAGCGCTCTGTTGAACGACTTGGACATGAAAAAATCTCCTATGGTTTTTGAAAATACGATGGAAATACTGTGGTGTGTTGAAACTTCATCCATCCTTGGGATGGGACCACCATATTTTCAGCGTACACCCTTAACGCAGGGTTACAAAGCTCAGATGACTTGAAAAAAAGACACCGCCCGGAGGCGGTGTCTGGTTCAAATCAGATCAACAAAAAATAGATCAGTCCAAAGTGAACACGAACAATGTGCCGCCTTCAGGGCTGGCTGCAACCATTTTCTCGCCGATCTTGCCGAAGAAAGCAGGCATGGATTGTGTGCGACCAGAGGTCACAGCAACGTACTGCTTGCCATCCAAGGTGTAGCTGATGGGTGCTGCGCTGATGCCTGAACCAGTGTTGAACTTCCACAGTTCTTTACCAGTCTTGGCGTCATGTGCGCGGAAGATACCTTTGATGTCGCCAGCAAAGACCAAACCGGTGGTGGTGGTCATGGTGCCGCCGTTGAAAGGCAGGTCATCCTTGATGAACCAAACTTCTTTTTGAGCCACGGGGTCCCAAGCTTTCAAACCGCCCAGGTAGCCGCCAGGACCAGGTTTGTCCAAGTCGAAGTTCACGCCCAAGTAGAACTGGCCGCGCTTGTACTCTTCTTGAATGCCTTCCAAGTCCATACACAAGTTCATGGTGGGGATGTACACCAGACCCGTTTTGGGGTTGTAAGACATGGGCATCCAGTTTTTACCGCCAACCAAGTTGGGGCAAATGTCTTTGGCCCACTTCTTCAGGCGAGGACGCTTTTCGTTGTTGGCAGCTTCGATGGGCATGCCCGTTTTCAGGTCAATACCCGTGGCCCAGTTGGTGGGCACAAAGTTCTTGGCTGAAATCAGTTTGCCATTGGCGCGGTCGATCACGTAGAAGAAACCGTTGCGGTTGGCTTGCATGATGACAGGCACTTTTTTGCCGTCAACAGGCAGGTCCGCGAACACGAGTTCGTTCACGCCGTCATAGTCCCATGCGTCATGGGGTGTGAACTGGTAGTGCCACACGATGTTGCCGGTGTCGGGGTTCATCGCGATGACAGAAGCGGTGTACAAGTTGGTGAACTTGCCGATGTCGCTGGAGTCATTGCCGCGAACGACGGCGGTCCAAGGACCAGGGTTGCTGGTGCCGTAGTAGACCAAGTTCAACTTGGGATCGTATGAACCCACGTTCCAAGCGGCACCGCCACCTGTTTTGCCAGTGTCACCCTTCCAGGTATCGGCATTCTTTTCGTTGCCAACGGGCACGGTGTGGGTGCGCCACACTTCTTTACCAGTGGCTTGGTCCAAAGCAACCAAAGCACCACGCACGCCGTATTCGCCGCCACCGAAGCCGGTGATGATCACGTTTTTAGCAACGACGGGAGGTGAAGTGATGACGGAACCTTGGGTGTAGTCCACCACGGTTTGGGTCCACATTTCTTTGCCGGATTTGGCATCCAGGGCTGTGACTTTGGCATCCAAACGGCCGACAAAGATCTTGCCGTCGTTGTAGGCCACGCCACGGTTGTTCACGTCACAGCAAGCGTATTGCTCGACGCCCTTGGGCATCTCGGGAGACCATTTCCAGCGAACTTCACCGGTTTTGGCATTGACAGCAAACACGTTTTTAGGACCGAAAGAAGAGGTCACATACAAAGTGTCGCCAACCAAAATGGGGCTGGACTCTTGTGAACGGTTGGATCCCAATTGCAGAGCCCATTTCACATTGAGTTTGCTCACGTTGGCGGGGGTAATTTGGCTTCCTTGGCTGAAGCGCTGATTACCGTTATCGCCACCGTAGACAGGCCAGCTTTGCGCGCTGGCCAGCGATGCGGCGCCAAGGGCGGCAGCAAACGCTACGGATTTCATCAAAAGTTTCATAAAAAATTCCTTCAGGGTTTAACAAAGGGAACACAACTAACCCTTCAATTTTGATGGACTTGTATAAGAGTGCGCCTAGAGATAACCCTAGTCAACAACTAAGAATTGTTGAATTTCTCAAAACGAGACAAGGACCTGAACACGTGTCTAGGGCAATTCGTTGGCCCTGCGTAAGCTCTGGTTGGTCTGCTGTCAATCTCTTGTCAGCATCAATCAAGCTTGATCAATTTCATGCGCATCACACCACCTTGCAGCAGTTTGGAGGTGGTGGGTTCTACCCGCTCAACTTGTGCAAGTCCGACGCCAGGACAGTACCACTCTTGCTGTATCAAGTGGTTGGGTTTGAAAGCGAAAGCATCATCACTCCAAAGCAAGATATCGAGCTTGCCTTCAACACGAGCACAGCCTTTGAAGCGACCCACGGGCGTCTCTAGTGCGACATCCAATTCCATGACGCTGAAGGTGATGGGTAACTTTTGGTACTTGGGCAAATAGCGAAAGTCGGCGGGTTGTTCATTGCGTCGACGCAAGATGTAAGGCACCGTGGTGGTGATCCAAGATGCGCCGACAGTCAGTGGGTTGGGCAGCACAACCGTTTCTTCCTCGTCCATCACCGCGCGTTCTTTCAAGGGCGATTTCATGGCCACGCGGCTGATGCTTTGCGCGGTGTTGCGCAACCAGTATTCGTGTCCCATGTTGCTGCGCCGTATCCAAGCCGTGCTGCCATCACTGAGTTCTGCGCTGCCCAGATTTTTCATCTGCATGGTGTATTTCACCGTTTTCGCATCGGGGGCGTCGTACACCGTTTCAATTTGATAGGTCCAAGCCTGGCCCTTGACCAAAGGAAAAAAGGGGTTTTCAGAGGACGGTTTGTCGCAACCGCTGAGCAACAGCAAACCCAGCAAAGAACAAGTGGTGAGGCGCATGATTATTTTTCCGGCACGTGGGGTGTTGGCAGGTCCATGATTTTGACTTCTTGCTCGTCATTGCCGGGCTTGAGCCAACCAGAGCCTTTGCCATCGCCAGGGCGGGCTTCGGCGGTACCCATTTGGTTGACACCATCGCGGCCTTTGCGCATGCCCTCCACAATCATTTCATGCACGGGCCGGCTGTAAGGCAATTTGTAGGCGCGAGGCTGCAACACTCCTTTGCCCTCTTCGATGGGTGTGATCCACAGGTACAAAGCGCCATCGAATTTGGGACGCGGTTCGTCCACGATGGCGGCGATCATCACAAATTTTTCAGGCAAGGCGTCGGTGCTGGGGATGCCCAACAAGGAATGCACGCTGGCATAGCCCCAAAAGTAAAAACCAGTAACGCCAACAGCCAGCAAGCCCTTGAGCCAATTGGGCCATTTGGAAAACACCAAGGCCAAGGCAAGCAGCAAAGCAAAAAGAACAAAAACGATGATGAAGGTAAGAGTCATGTCAATACGCGCTCATGAGAGATTTAGGAATGGTGTTGATGTTGTCCGTGCCACCGCCGGGTGTGACGGTGAAGCGAGCCATGGTGACTTCTTTGCCACGTGCTTCCAAGGTGGATTGCCCATAAAAAATCACTTCGGCTTTGGGATTGACTTTGATGATGGACAGCGTGGCCTCCACGGGTTTGCCAGCGCGAGGGTCGCTGGCATCAATGTCTTTGGCATCGTAATAACTGGCATTGACCACGTATTCTCCTGGCACGATGCTGCGAATGGTGACCACTTCTTGTCGCAAAGGGTTCACCACCTTTTTACCATTGATCAAGATGGTGTTGTTCGAGGTGCCGCGGTCATCGCGGTCCAAGTGCATCAGATCGGCTTCTCGGTTGCGAAACCAAACACTTTCGCCCGACGGGCCCTGTACCCATAAATCAATGTCGTTGGGGTCCATGTCTGGCCAAGACAAGGTGATGATGAACTCGGCTTTGGCGGGGATGTCGCCCGACTTGTTCGCTTTGGGGTTCATGGCCAAGAGGGCGATGATGAAACAAAAGACGAAGGCGATCAGCATGTTGAACAACATGTCGTAGAAAGGATCGACCTCAGGCTCGCGGGCGAAACGGTTTTTGCGCATGGCTGTGAGGTCGCCTTAGCGACCGATGCGCAGTCCGTGGCGTTGCGCTTGCGCCACCAGTTCATCAGCGAACCGGTCCATGCGCGTGAGTTGCAGTCCCAACAAAATATTGCCAACCAATCCCACCATGGTGGTGAGCAAGGCCACGCCCAAACCGGAGGTGAGGTTGCGCAGCAAGTCTTGCGCTTGGTTGGGATCGAAATTTTGAATTTGACCGATTTGCATGGCCAGCACTGAAAAACCAATCACCTTGCCCAACAAGCCCAACTTGAGCTGCACCCCGTTGACCCACCACGCGGTGGTGTGCGGCGCATGGGTTTTGTCCATCAACAGGTCCAAGGGGGCGCCGCTGTCTTGTGGGTTGGCTGCCAAGGCATTCCAGTATTCGCCAGCCCAGCCTGGGCAACTGAGCAAACCTTCGTAGCCTTTGGCCACCGCTTGTTGCAACAACGCGCGTTGCTTGGCCAATTCTTTAGAGCGCACACCGCACCACATGGTGGAGACTGCAAACACGATGATGATGATCAGTGTGATACCGGTCGGGTCCGAGGCGATCAGCAAATGCCAAACCCCTTTGATGCCCAAAAGCCAAGTGGAGAAGATGAACAAGCCCAACAGCACCAGCCATTCAAACCAAAGTGGCTCGACGTCCCAGTGGGGGTTTTTATTTTTGAGACGCGAGAAAAAAGACTTCAAGTCAGGCCGCCTAAGCAAATTAATAATTTTGTAACAGGGCTTGAA
>JBIIPF010000066.1:0-7872 GCA_044342755.1 Limnohabitans sp.
ATAGTTTTTCCAATAAAAAAGCACTTGTTAACTTTGATGTGTCAGACAACCCAGTTGAATTGGGCGGATTTGAATTTGCTGAGAGCGCTACTTGTAATTCGACAAAATTATCTGAATATTCAAAAGAAGTAAAGAACTATAATCTGTATGATCAAAACGGTGCTTACGTAGCAACAATTGGAGGCGATACACAACCTACTTTACCTGCAGTTAAATTTGAATATCAAAATTTAGACTACCTTTGGGAAGACTTATTAACTGAATCTAATTCATCTAATTTCTTTAACACAATTGACAAAGCGCAAATTACATCAAACGGAAACACCTATTATATTCGCCCATCTGATTACAATTCTGTGCCCAAAATATTGCCTTCAAATGATTGTAGTAATTTGACTCTTACTCAAACCACTCAATACAAGAGAGATATTCAAACAATATTCGACTCTGTCACCACGAACAATAATATTTCTTTCAATTCATTTGGTACAAAAGATTCTTCATGGGAGGACCCCAGATCCACGATCGGTGCCCGCCCGATTCTGAGCAACAGTACTTATAAGTATGTGCATGGCAAAACGCCTTGAATACATTGCAGATCACCCCCCCTTTAATCACACCTGCCTTGGCAACTCAAACTGCCTTCTGCCCTCATACCGATGCGCCTGGATCGGCACCACATACCGATGTGAATAGGTGAGCATCTGCATCAAGCCCGGGGTGCGGTTGCGCATGATGGTGTCTTCGCGGCCTTTGAAGGCCATTTGCACCGAGCTCAAATAGTCCGCCTCGGTTTGGCTGGACAAGTGGCCGATGAAGAAGTTTTCGGTTTGCGACAACAGATCGCGGTTCACCGTGGTGGGCGACTGGGTGCTGTACACAATGCCGATGTTGAACTTGGCGCCCTCTTTGGCAAAGCGGGAATACACATCAATCACCGTGCCGGCGTTGGTTGGAAAAATCATGTGCGCTTCTTCAAAATAAATTTGCACATAGTGGCCATTCAACTGGTTGCTGACAAATTTGCGCTCTTGCTCGTGGAAGATGGACAGGCAAATGCTTTTGGCAAAGTAGCGAATGATTTGCTCATTGGCGCTGCCCAAATTGATGACCACGGTTTTGGCGTTGTTCAAGCCTTCGATGATGTCGGCGGTGAAGTCGCTGGCGCTGGGGCTGTGATAGGCCATGCAGGTGCGCAACAGATCCGGGCCTTCACCTAAGCCGGCGCATAAAAACTTGCACAAAATTTGTTCGTCTTCATCGAAGATGAAATAACCATTGCTGTTCAAACTCGGGTCGTTCGGGTACTGCTGCATGAAGTTGGCAATGACGCGCATTTCATAGGCCATGGTGGTGAAGTTGAACGGTGCCGAAGGCGGTGGCAATTTGGTTTGCGCCAAGAACGCCGCCTTGCGCAAGTTCTGTGAAAAGCACGGGTTGAAGGGCTGGCTCAGTCCCAAGCTTTGCAACCACGCCTTGATCTTCAAGGTGTCGCTTTCAAAACCCGCGGTGTGCAGAACGGCCCAAAAAATCATCACCTTGCGCAAGCGGCGTTGCAGTTGCGCTTCGTGCTCGTGCTCATAGCGCTCGAGCTTGGGCAGCTTGCAGGTGTAGAGATTGCGCAGCGCGTCCACTTGGTTCAACTCGGGCGGCAAGAGTTGCTGCAACACTTCAAAGGCGTCATGGGTGCGTTCGTAAAAATTGAACCGCAACAAACGCGCCTCGGGATTGCCGTCCAGTTCTTTCAAAAAATAGGGCAGGCAGCGGTCTTTGTAGGCCGTGGCAATCGCCGAGTCGCCGTCTTGCGGGTTGGTGTTGGCGTACTCGCCATTCACGTCAAAAATGATTTGACCCACATTGGGCTCTTGGGCTGTGACCTCCAACATGCCTTGCACAATCAGCTTCACCACATTCGATTTGCCCAAGCGGGTTTTGCCAAACATCGCGGTGCGTTTGCCGCGAATGTCCAGCATCGAAACATAGGCGTTGTGCGGATCGGCCAAATAGCTTGTGTCCTCGCCGGGGCGCACCAAGCCAAAGTTGATGCGCGCTTGGGTGTTGACCGTGCCATTGACCAAGGTTTCCATCACCGCCCGGTCCGCGCGGTACACCTGCAAACGGTGCGCCACATCATGGACATTCATGGTGCTGGAAAAATGCGGTTGCCCGCCCGACACTGGCGGCGATTCAAACGCTCCCAGCACTTCACAACGCAACACCCCCAAGGACGCTTCCAAGCCAGGGCCCGTCTGTGGCCACAAGCGTTCACACAAGGCGTGCGCGCGGGTGCCGGGCTCGGGCAACGGCTCCACATCTTCAATGCGCAGGACAAAGATTTGTTCGGGCGTCAAGTTCACCCCGTTCAGTGCAGAGCCTGACGATGGATTGCCGTTGGCCCGGACACCAAACACAAATTGACCGGGCAACAACGGATGATCCAAGGGCATGGCGCGGGTGATCAACGCCCGCAAGGTGCGGAATTGAAGCTGGATGCCCAGGCCCAATTGGTTTTCTGGAAACAGACTGGCCGGTTGAATCAAGCTGCTGCGGGGGCGTTCTCGAACGGCATTCATGAGGGGCTTCAAGGTGGTCATGGGGCGTAGGCTGTCCATTGGCGGTTGGCGACAGAGCACATCAACAGCAGTCCCTCCAAGGCTGACACGCCCATGGACTCCAGGGCGGGGTCGCACGCCTCGTGGGCGGTGACCGCCGGCAACTTCAGTTTGCCGGCGGAAAAAGTTTGCGCTTGCAAGGTGTGGACTTGCGCAGCACCGGTCACGGACAAGCTGGTGGTTCTGCTGGTCACGCTGGACACGCCCGAGGAAGACAGGCTGCTCAAGCCGACGATGGGGTGGCCATCAAAGTCCCAGCTGCCGGTGACTTTGCTGGCGCCGTCGCGACGCGCGAATTGCGCCAAGGTGGTGCTGCCATGACCGTTGCGAATCGCCAAGATGCCAGGCACCCCAGCAGAAGCCGATTTGCTGAGGCTGTAGTCGCGTATCGGGTTGGCATGCACATACAAGTCTTGGCTGCCTCGCAATTCGCTGCTGGCGCCGGTTGGGACAGGGTGGGAAAAAGCGGCATCCGCGCCGGCCGCCATCAACAACTCCTCGACCAAATCAAAACCAAACCGTCGGAGGTGCTCGCCACCCAACACATAGGGCTGGGTGTTGAACACCAAGCTGCTCAATTGAACACCCTCCGTGCATGCGGTGGTGGGGCATTCTTTCGAGACTTGAACGGCAAAGCCGCTGGGCGCCAAGTCGCGACTGGACTCGCCCGAGGCCGATGTGGCCACCGCATTGCGGGTGGGCAACATCAACTCGCTGCTGGTGATGCGGTCCAACAACCGCAAGGCTCTCAGCTCTGGCAAGCTCGGTTGCAAGCCATTGTTGACGGTG
This sequence comes from Limnohabitans sp., assembly GCA_044342755.1. Taxonomy (GTDB): domain Bacteria; phylum Pseudomonadota; class Gammaproteobacteria; order Burkholderiales; family Burkholderiaceae_C; genus Limnohabitans. The sequence goes on from JBIIPF010000066.1 coordinate 3,402, forward strand.
ACCGTGCTGCCTGCCACGGGCAGACTGAGGCGGCAGTCGCCGTTGCGGATGCTGTCAACCACAGCCAACGATGTGCCCAGCGCCAAGTCAAGTTGCGCACAATCGGCAGGCAAGGCGCTCAAGGCTTGGTAGTGCACCCCCATGTAGTCGCCCACCGCCGCATTGACAAGTTGGTATTGCTTGCCAACCAACTGGGTCTGCATGCGCTTGTAATGCACGTTCATGGCCATGGTGATGGTCACCATCAAGGCACTGGCGATGGTGACCACCACAGCCAATTCGATCAAGGTGAAACCTGGTTGATGGGCGTGCTTCATGAGGGCGTGGCCATCGAGCGTGTCGAGTCTTTGATGCCTTGTTGCAAGGCCAAGGTGGTGGCGAAAAAACCGGCCATCATGAACGCCAAAATCAAGCCGCAAATGATGACCATGCCGCGGTTGATGATGCTGGCGCGGTCCTCCATGGCCCGCACCATGCGGTCGATCGAGCCCACGCCCATGCGCACGAAGGCCTCCACCGGATCGCGCCGCTCGGAGGCGTCTTGCACCCGGTCTTCCATCTCTTGGCTCATCACCCCGGTGCTGAAGGCCTGGCCAAAAAATGGCGTGTTGGGCTTGGACAAATTGGCCATGATTTTGCGAATGTGCCACTTCAGCCAAGGCGAGCTGAATTTCATCGAGCGCTCCAAGGCCGAGCGCAAGGACACGCCCGAGCGCATCATGGACGACAAGGAAATCAACAACAAGGCGCTGGCGTAATCGCGGTAAATGCTGAAGGGCAAGTAACGATCCAACCGCTTGCGTGTTGCGCCTGTCCAGCGCGGCAAAGCGAACAAAAACCCGGCAATCAAACTGACCATGGCCAAACCGATCCAAAGGCCATGGTGGGTGATGACCATGGAGATGCTGTAGAGCATGCGCCCAAGCAATGGCCATTGCTCTGGCGGCATCAACTCGGCCAAGATCGGCACGGCGGTCACCGCGAAACCAACCATCATGCCGGTGAACATGACCAACAAGGTGAGTGGGTATGCAATGGCTTTGCGCATGGTGCTCACCATCAAATCGGTTTTTTCAACCGTGAGAGACATGAACACCAAGCCCTCGGCCATGGAGGCGTCCCCCGCGGCTTGGGTGGCGTCAATCAGCGTTTGCTCCACCGGCGACGCAATGCCCTCCAAGGCTTGCGACAAGGAGCCCATTTGCAAACCGCGCAGCATGGTCAGGTACATCAAGGCGGTGGCTGGTTTGCGGGTGCGCGCGCGTGTGTGGTATTTGCTCAAGGTGGTGACCAGGGGGACGCGGTCTTGCAAGGTGGCGCCCAGGTCGTAATAAAACGCAGCACGGCGTTGGTGTAAATCGCGCCGCGACAAGTAGAGGTTGAGGGTGTCCAGCAGCTGCGGCATGGTCAATGGATGTTGCGTGAGGTCGCCAGGATGGCGGGCGGGCCAAAGGTGCGCTCGAAGTGGTAAGGGTCGAGCACACCACGCGACACCTCAAACAAGGCATGGCCCCAGGCTTCTTTGCCCAACATGTCTTCTTCATCAAACCCTGCTTGACGTTGCGACAACCATAGTTGGCGGGCCTGGATGTCTTCATGCTTGCGCATCAAGTGCATCAACTCGGTGGTGATGGGAATCACCTCGGCACACACCTTGACACCGCTCACGCCCACATGCACGTTGTCGGTGTATTCCAAACCCGCCACCTGGCAATGCGGGCACCCCTCGTCGCTGGCACAACGAAATTGACTGGGGTCGAGCTTGAAATATTGTTCATACGCTGCCAAGGATTGAGGGCTCATGACTTTCAAGGCAGGCACATGGCAATGCACACAATTTTTGGGGACCAACACTTGGTAGACCAAGACAGACAGAAAGTCGGGCGTGCACACGTCCTCGCGGATCAAACCAATGTGCTGCGATGTCAGCCGCGCAATGATGCCCAAGGCCGACGTGGCATGCACGGTGGTGAGCAGCTTGTGCCCGGTTTGAATCGCGGCATGCGCCATGTGGCCTGACATTTGGTCGCGGATTTCGCCAAACATGCCCACATCCGGGTCCATGCGCAAAAACGCCAGCATGGCATCTTCAAAGGGGTTGACCTTGGGGTCGTTGGTTTTGCGGCGTATTGAAAAGTGATTGACGCCGGGCACCTGGTATTCCACCGGGTCTTCGATGGAAATGATTTTGCGTTGCCCGTCTTGGGCCAACTGACTGAGCAAGGCACTCAAAGTGGTGGTTTTGCCCGATCCCGTGATGCCCGCCACAAACACGCCGCCCCAAGCCGAGGCGGTGGCTTCTTGGATGCGCTCGCATTGCCAAGCGGTGTAACCCAATGCATCCAAGGTGGGCAAGCGTGTTTGGGCTGCCTCACCGACCCGCAGCACCCGCAGGATGGCGTCATAGCCGCCGACGGTGGGATGGCTTTGGTAGCGCAACAACACTTTTTGGCCAGCCAACTCCAAAGGAATCATGGCGGATTGAATCGCCAAAGCATTGAAGGCCACCTCGGAGCGCGAGCCTTCTTCAGCCAAGATGGTGTAGCCCGCAGACAAGCCGTTGTTGACCACGCGCGCCGGAAAGTGCGTGACTTTGCGCATGATGCCGTCACGCCGAATGCGCAAGCGTGCATATTCATTTTGCACTTCAAAGTGGATGTCCGTGGCATCCAACTTCATGCAACGCAACACCGTCGTTTTCAACCATTCAATGGGGGTGGAGTCGGCCACCATGCTTTGCAACACCTGTCGCTCTGCTTCTTTTTGTTGGTAGGCCTTGACCGCCTCTTTTTCATACACGTGTTCTTGCAGCACGGTTTGCAAAATTTCAGCGGTGCAGGTGTAGGCGCCCGAAAACCCCAATCCCAAGCGCTTGCCTTGCTCGATCAGGTGAAACCAAGCGGTGCTGCCGTTTTCACCTTGCACACTCAACACATAAAATTTTTGGCCCGCCGTGGCCATCGCCGCCATGGCATGTTGCTTGGACTTGAGCAACTCGATGCTGGGGGTTTCGCCATGCGACAAGATGTTGGTGAACGCGGGCAGCATCATGAAGTCATGGATGTGCCCCGAGTTGCGCAAACTGGCTTGGGGTGCCGTCACCGAGGGGTTCATGGCGTGACGGCCTGCAACGGATGGGACGGCAGGGGTGCAGCCAGCGGTTGCAGCCGGGGCGGGTTGGCCAGCAGGTGCGCCACATCGCCGTCAGCGCCAGCTGTTTTGGGCAAGGCCTGCCAATAGCTTTCAACTTTGGTGTCGCGATCAGGTGCTTCCAACACCACGCTTCGTGCTTTTTGATCGCTGGCTTTGAGCTCACGCAACCACACTTGTTGGTGGCTGATCTGCGTGACCTCCCAAGCCCCCAGGTTCACCGGCAAATCATGGCTGGCCACCGTGTAGGCTTTTTGCTGAATTAACAAGACCGCCGTGAGGTTCTGGTCCACCCCGGTGATGGACCAGAGCTTGGGTTGGACCACCGGCTGGGATGGCATGGGTTTTTTCTTCGCTTCGTTGCCCACCGGTTTGACGGGCGCGCCCATCAACTCGGCTGTGCGGGCGGCTTTGCTTTTGGCGATCAACTCGCCCACGCTGGGGGATTGAGCCTGCACGTTGCAGGCGGCCAACACCAGCATCAGCTCAAGGGGTCTTTTGGTATTGAACAAAATAGCTTCCCTCCAAACGGTAATGGGTTTTGCTGGGTCCTTTGTCAGCGGCCAAATTCATCGTCAAATGTTTGGTCACCATGTTGGGCGCAATGACAATTTCAGGCAGCGTCCACAAGTCGTGCTCGATCGACCAATCGCCACTGGCCATGCCTTCGTTCAACTCGGGCACCACCTCGGCGCCACCGAACAACTTGGGTGGTGACAAGCTGACCTTGATCGGCCCCAGCAATGCCAGTGCTTGAAATTGGGTAGACAAACTGCGCAAGCCCAGTTGTTGACTGGGCAGGCTTTTGTAATTCAGCATGGGGCTGGGCGGCGCCGATGGATCTGACACCGTGGCAGCTGTGTGCGTGGTCAAGATGGTCGCTTGCAGCGGGTCTTGACCGGTCTGCACTTCTTTCACGTCCACGGTGTACATCGGCAAGTGGGCGTTGAAGTCGGCATAGGTGCCAAACACCCGATCCCACTGCGCCAAACACGTGTTGGGGTTGCATTCAACTTTGCTCAAGCGCCAACCTTGGTGAAAGGTGGGCAGTTGCTCGATGGCCGCCAACCACTGCTGCAACATCTGCGGCCCGGCCGGTGGCAAGGCACGCAAGCCCGCTTGCAAACTGGCCTTGTAATCGGCAATCGGGTCCTCGGATTCGCGCTTGACCTCCGCCAACACGGCTTTGCGTTCTTGTTGCAACCAAGACATGGTCCCCAAGAAGCCCAAGCCCATCAAGACGCCCAAACCCAACAGCCAAGCGGTGCTGCGCGTGCCCGGCAGCTGTTTGATGCGCGCTGACTTGGCCGGTTCGCCAAAG
>JBIIPF010000065.1:0-7872 GCA_044342755.1 Limnohabitans sp.
AGACTTCCCCTTGGACACCATCCGTTTGAAAGACTTGCCCACCGCCGTGCTGGAGTTGCAACGCCAAGGCCTCAGCCCCGACAGCATCCCCGAGAAAGACCGCGTCGCCATCGTGCAGCGCACGGGCAACATGGGCATCGACGTCACCGACGAGGTGCACCCGGAAGTAGCGGCCGTGGTGGTGTTGGCCGCCCGCGTGATTGGTTTGGACATTGCTGGCATCGACTTGGTGGCGCAAGACATCAGCAAACCCCTGGTGGCCCAAGGCGGTGCCATCGTCGAGGTGAATGCGGGGCCAGGTTTGCTGATGCATTTGAAGCCAGCCATTGGCCAAGCGCGACCGGTAGGTCAGGCCATCGTCTCGCATTTATTCGACCCGCAACAAGCCACCCGCATCCCCGTGGTGGGCATCATGGGTCGCAGCCAAACAGCAGAATTGGCGCACCTGGTGAGTTGGCTCATCCATCTCTCAGGTCGCCGCACCGGCTTGGCTTCTTCGCATGGTTTGTTCATGGACCAGCGTTTGGTGGACGCCAAAGATGCACGGGTCTTTGAAGCCAGTCAACGTCTGTTGATCAACCGCGCCTTGGATGCCGCTGTGTTTGAAAACTCGCCGCTGCAGGTGCTGGAAGAAGGCTTGCCCTACGACCGTTGCCATGTGGGCGTGCTCACCGAGATGCCTGACGCCACCGGCTTGCAAGAACACGACATTCAAACGCCCGAGCAAGTCCGCAACGTGGTGCGCACCCAAATCGATTTGGTGCTGCCCGAAGGTGTTGCCGTGCTCAATGCAAAAGATGCGGCCGTGGTGGAACTGGCGGAGTTGTGCGACGGCGAAGTCATTTACTACGCACCCCACACGGACGCACCCGTCATCAACCAACACCGCGCTGCCCAGGGCCGCGCCGTGTATTGCGCCAACGGCGATGTGGTATTGGCGCGTGGCCAAACCGAAACCGTGTTGCTGCAACTCGACTTTCCACCGATTGCAAAATTACTGAGCGAGGGTGGTATCAGCTTGCCCAATGTACTGGCTGCCGTGGCTGTAGCTTGGGCGCTGGATTTGGCACCCGATCTGATTCGCGCTGGTTTGAAAAACTACGGCCAACCTGCCGCCCCAACCAAGCCCCAAGTTGCAAGGAAGAAAGCCTGATGGAAGTCACCCGCACGCGCGCTCTGCGCGGACCGAATTTGTGGACCCGCCATACCGCTGTTGAAGCCATGGTGCGTTGTGCACCCGGCTTGGAAAATGACCTGAGCGCCGAGCAACAAGCGTTTGAAAAACGCCTGCGCCATTTGTTTCCCGGCTTGGGTCGTTTGCAACCTGGCGAAAGCAGTGGCCCACTCAGCATGGCGCATGCTTTGGAAGCGGTTGGCTTGCATTTGCAAATTCAAGCGGGTTGCCCGGTCACGTTCAGCCGCACCACGGCCACCCCTGATGAAGGCTTGTTTCAGGTGGTGGTCGAGTACTCGGTTGAACAGGTAGGCAAATTGGCTCTCAGCTTGGCCGAGCAACTCTGCTTGGCCGCTTTCAACAACCAACATTTTGATGTTGATCAAGCGCTGAACGATTTGCGCGAGTTGGACGAAGACCTGCGTTTGGGCCCTTCCACAGGCTCCATTGTTGATGCAGCCTTGGCCCGTGGCATTCCGTTTCGCCGTTTGTCCGATGGCAGCTTGGTGCAGTTTGGCTGGGGCAGCAAACAACGCCGCATCCAAGCCGCCGAAACCGACTACAGCAGCGCGATTGCCGAGTCCATCGCGCAAGACAAAGAACTGTCGAAAAAACTCTTGCAAGCCGCTGGTGTGCCAGTTCCCATGGGTCGCCCGGTGTTGGACGCCGAAGACGCTTGGGTGGCTGCGCAAGAAATTGGTTTGCCCGTGGTCATCAAGCCGCGTGACGGCAACCAAGGCAAGGGCGTTGCGGTGAATCTGAAAACCCGCGAAGAAGTCATTGAGGGTTTCAACAATGCGTTGGAATTCCGCGACGACATCATGGTGGAAAGCTACCTGCCCGGCAGCGATTACCGTTTGCTGGTGGTTGGCGACAAGATGGTGGCCGCAGCCCGCCGCGAGCCACCGCTGGTGGTGGGTGACGGCACGTCATCCGTGCGCCAGTTGGTGGACAAGGTGAATGCCGACCCGCGTCGCGGCGATGGCCATGCCACCTCACTCACCAAGATCCGCTTCGATGACATCGCTCTCGCCCGCCTGAAAGAGCAAGGCTTGAATGCTGACAGTGTGCCTGCCAAAGGGGCGCGTGTGGTGCTGCGAAACAACGCCAATTTATCCACCGGCGGCACCGCTACCGACGTGACCGACGATGTGCACCCCGAGGTGGCCGCCCGCGCGGTGATGGCCGCACAAATGGTGGGGCTGGATGTGTGCGGTGTCGATGTGGTGGTTGAGTCTGTGCTCAAGCCGCTGGAGGAACAACACGGCGGTGTCGTTGAAGTGAATGCCGCACCGGGCTTGCGCATGCATTTGCAGCCCTCGTTTGGCAAAGGCCGCGATGTGGGCAGCGCCATCATCGACACCATGTTTGCAAATGGCGAAGATGGCCGCATTCCCGTCATTGCCGTGACCGGCACCAATGGCAAAACCACCACCGTGCGTTTGTGCGCCCACCTGCTGCGCTCGCATGGCTTGCGCGTGGGCATGACCAACACCGACGGTGTGTATGTGAACGGCATGCAACTCGACACCGGCGACTGCAGCGGCCCGCGCAGCGCCCGCAGTGTGTTGATGCACCCCGATGTGGACGCCGCCGTGCTGGAAACTGCACGCGGCGGCATGTTGCGCGAAGGCTTGGCTTTTGATCGCTGCCATGTGGCGGTCGTCACCAACATCGGTGCGGGTGACCACCTGGGCTTGAACTACATCAGCACGGTGGAAGACTTGGCGGTGTTGAAGCGCGTCATCGTGCAAAACGTGGCGCCCAACGGCATGGCCGTGCTGAATGCCGCCGACCCGATGGTGGTGGCCATGGCCCCCAATTGCCCAGGCCAAGTCACCTTCTTCGCCATTGACCCGCACAACCCCACCTTGGCCACGCACCGTGCCCAAGGCAAGCGCGTGCTGTACGTGGAAGATGGCCACATCGTGGCCAAAGAAGGCCCGCAGCAAGTGCGCATTTCATTGGCCGAAGTGCCGCTCACGCAAAACGGCGCCATCGGTTTCCAGGTGGAAAACACCATGGCGTCCATCGGTGCGGCTTGGGCCTTGAATTTGTCCTGGGCCAACATCTGCCAAGGCTTGTCCAACTTTGTCAGCGACACCCAAGGCGTGCCCGGTCGCTTCAACATGTTCAATTACAAGGGCGCCACCATCATTGCCGACTATGGCCACAACCCCGACGCGATCAAGGCGCTGGTGCAAGCCGTCAGCAACCTGCCGGCCAAAGCCCGCAGCGTGGTCATCAGCGGTGCCGGTGACCGCCGTGATGAAGACATCCGCGAGCAAACCCGCCTGATTGGCAGTGCGTTCGAGCGCGTGGTGTTGTTTGAAGACGCCTGCCAACGGGGCCGCGCCGATGGCGAAGTGCTGGCCTTGCTGCGCGAGGGCCTCAAAGGAGCCTCCCGCACGACCGACATCAGTGAAATTCATGGTGAGTTCATTGCCATCGATCATGCACTGGCTCAGCTAGAAGCAGGCGACCTGTGCTTGATCTTGATTGATCAAGTGCAAGAGGCCTTGGCGCACATTGCGCAGCGTGTGGCCGAGAACGCTTAAAACACCGCGTGGTCGCCCCGCGCTGGGGTGGCGCCACGTTCCAGCCACTGCGCATAGGCCTCTATCAGGGTGTGGGTGCCATGTGAGGGCGTGGCGTCAGCGTCATAGCGCAGCGTGTCTGGGTTCCAGATCAACATTGATTCAGTTGCGTAGTAACGTCCGATGCGGGCCAACTCGGCCTTGTCAGCCAGCACAGGGATCAGCTTGCCCAGCAAACTCAGCACCGCAATGACAACGTCCAACAGCGCCACAGGCACGCTTTTGAACTTGGGGGGCCGCCCCAGCAGCTTGAACAAGGCTTCACCTTGTTGCCGCGGCGTGATGGCCGGTCCGGGACCACCAATGGGCAAGATGCGGTTGAATTTGTCCGGGTCGGTGAGACAGCTGGCTATGAAATCGGCCAAGTCTTCATCGCTGATGGGCTTGCAAGCTGTGGCTTGACCATCTCCGAACAACAAAAATGGTTTGCCGTTTTTCACCCGCTGCAACTGCCCCGACAAGGATTTGAAAAAAGCCGTTGGTCGAACGATGGCATAACGCATGCCAGACTGCATCAGTTGTTGCTCGAAGGCCAGCTTGGCCTGCTGAAATGCCAGCATTGGCTTTTGGACACAGATGGCTGAGAGCAGCACAAACTGCTTCACGCCAGCCCGCTTGGCAGCATTCAGCACGTCGAGATGAGCCTGGTGGTCAACCCGCCATGCATCTTGGGGGCTGCCTGTTCTCGAAGCCATGCAAGACACCACCGCATCAAACCGATCTTGGGCCAAAACATCACGCTCTAAAGCGAGCGCGTCACAAGGATCGACCCAACGCAAACTGGTTCCACTTAAAAGCGATTGAATGGGTTGCCAAGCTGACTCGGCCATGCGCTCGGGGCGAGGTCGAAGCACACAAACCACCTCATGGCCTTGGCGTGAAAGCGCCTGGGCAGTGGCACAGCCAATGGTGCCAGTCGCACCCAACAACATCACACGCAAAGGCTGAACGGTCATGCGTGAATGGGCAGGTGCAATGCGGGATCAGCTGTTTCTGTTGACGATCACGATCAAGGTGACAACGATGCTGATCACCACAGAAAAACCGATGATGCCTGCAGCGTAAATCATGGCCGCTTTGTCTTTGATTTGGAGAGGGGTAAATGATTTCATCTGGTGATTCTCTCACCGCTGCCGATCATGAGCCATTTGGGTAAAGCCTTGTTTTCTGTCCAAAACAAGGCCGAGCTGCCCAGACCTGGCAAGCGTTGCGACTAAGCTGCCCAAAGAACCCGCCGCCGCGCTACAGCGGCCACGCCCTGCTCGTCGAGCATCCATTGCAAAGGCTCTGAAGCGAGTTGCAGCGCCAAACGCCGTGCTTGCACTGGCAAGGCGCAGGCCGCAGACCGGCCCAGCAGTTGCAGCACCCAATCGGGCATCAAATCAAATGATGATTCCAGCACCAAGCCCATGAACGGCTTGTCCAGCACGTCCGTGGGATAAGACGCGATCAGCCCCACCACCTCTTGCGCCCGCGCGTCAAACTGCAGCTCGGCTTGGTAGCCACGCATCTGCCCTTCAGCAGCCGCCACGGTGCTTGGCAAATCCACGCCACCCAGCAAATGGCCCAGCACCGCCATCTCGGCCATGTACTGGTCGGCCTCGGTGGGGGTCAGCGGGGTTTTGGCGAGGTGTTGGTGGGCTGTCAAGAAGGAGGTGGCCTCAACCAGGTGCACCCAGTTCAGGAGCGCTGGTTCGTTGGCCACATAGGGGCGGCCTTGCAAGTCGGTGCCGGTGATGCGGCTGTGGATGGCATTGACCCGCTGAATCGCTTTCATGGCGAAAGCTTGGCTGCCATAGGTGGTCGCCGCCACAAAAAAAGCGGTGCGGCTGAGTCGGTCTTTGAGTTTGTCGCGGAACTGGGAATGGTCCCAGACGGCGGCGAGGGCTCGGGGATGCAAGGCTTGCACGATGAGTGAGGACAAACCGCCAACCATCATGGCCGTGAAGTGCGCATGGACCCGCCACACCATGCTGGTTGGCCCAAACAGGCCTGGGTCACCGGCTGGAACGGCAAAGTCCTCAAGCGAGGACTTTGCAGATCCGGTGATGGCCCGGAGCCTTTCGCCAATGGCGAAGAAGGCGAGTTGCTTCAGAGTGTCTGTGGCCATGGTGGCCATTGGCTTACTCGTTGATGCTGGAGCCATTCATGGCCATGCGCTTGTCGCAGGCATTGTTGGTGATGGCGCGGTCGTGGTCGATCATGGGCTTGTAGAACGACAGGTTGGTGAAGCTGGTTTCTTTGGCAGCCACGGGCAAACGGCCAGCGCTGGTGATGACCGCGAAATCGGCCAAGGCCAGGGTTTGGTCGGCGCAATTCACAACGTAATCGATTTGCTGAACACCACTCTTGCCCATGTCGTGGAACTCACGCACCTTGGTGAAACCTTTGGTGGTGTTGGCAGCAACCATCGACCATGTGTCTTTGGAGGAAGCGACCATGAAGGCACTGTCTTTGTCGGACAGGATGGCGGAGTTGTCGTTGCCGGCGAAAGCGACATTGGAGAACAGCAGACCAGCGATGAGAGCGTATTTGTTGAACATGGTGAACATCCTTGAGGTTGAATTTAAAACTGAAGAGGTTTTTTGCAGAACCGATGGATGAAATTTAACAGATGAATATGTTTTGTCAACGAAATATTTGGGCAAATCCTCTGTATTTTCTTAATTTATGTCAATATCTGAGAAATACATGAACAATACCTATACAAAATGCGGGTTTTCCCTAGATGGGACGAAAATTGTGAGCGACACCTTCACACGGCTCACTTATCGGGTGCTGAAATTCGTGCCATGTGCAACAAATGCAAGATCCCCATCTTGTCCAAACGTATCTCATGGAATACGATCAACGCCGAATTGAAATACGACAAACGAACGAATACGCCAAATGGTTTGATTCACTTCGTGAACCCTTGGTCAAAGTCAGGATTGATATTCGTCTTCGGCGGCTTTCATTGGGATATTGGGGAGATGCGAAATTTGTAGCTGATGGCCTCATGGAATTGCGATTTCATTTTGGCCCCGGTTACCGGCTGTATTTCATTCAACAAGGTCCCGCATTGGTGTTGCTGCTGGCTGGCGGTACCAAAGCAACACAGGAAAACGACATTCAAAGAGCCCACTATTTGGCTCGCCATTTGTAGGAGTGCACCTTGGCTAAAACAGAAACAATCAAGTGGGATGCGGCAGATCATTTGACTAACGGACAAGCAATGGCCGCCTATTTAGAGGCAGCTTTGGAAATAGGCGACCCCGCATTGGTCACGGCTGCGCTGGGCGATATTGCCCGCGCCAAGGGCATGACGCAGGTGGCACGCGACACAGGCTTGGGCCGTGAAAGCCTATACAAAGCGCTGTCTGCCGATGGCAATCCCGAGTTTTCAACCGTGCTGAAAGTGATCGCTGCATTGGGCTTGAAATTAACGGCTACCCCTGTCTAACCCATTAAGCAAGCAGCTTATCTTGGGCTTGGGCGCTGGCAGCAAACTGGTGATGCGCTGATAAAGCTCAAATAAAAACGCTACGCGTTCGGCGTCGGAGGCATCGGTTTTGGGGCCGCCGCTGGGCACATAAGCGGCGTCCACGGCGGCGTCGAGTTTGTGGTGGGCGCGCAGCAGCGCGGGCGGCATGGTGAGGGGGTCGAAGAGATCGGCCAAGGACGAGGTGGGAAAGCGTGCGCGGGCTTCCAACACGCCCTGCGCGGCTTGTTCGATGGCGTTGCGGTGTTTGTCACTGCGTGATTCGCCTGCGAAGCCGGGCCAAGGGTAGTTGTTGTAAACGATGGTGTTGGAGTAGCGGAAGCGACTTTCAAGCCACCCTTCAAGTGGCGAACATCGAATTGACCGAAATCGCAAACCTCAACACCTTGAAAATAAACAAAAATGCTTTTAATTAAAAACAAAAAAGTTTATATTTCACCACCTGCTTGCCAAGAGTGCTCACATGAAACAAAGTGAGTTTGTCAGGTGGTTGGCTCAAAAAGGAGCCACTTTCAAGGATGGCAGCAAACACTTGAAGGTGTATTGCAATGGACGACAAACGGTTCTGCCCCGCCACCCCTCAAAAGAGTTGAAGCAGGGTTTGGTGGAGGCCGTGAAAA
>JBIIPF010000067.1:0-7773 GCA_044342755.1 Limnohabitans sp.
GTTCGGTGTCCAAAGCATCAAGCTCCATCCACTCACCGCGCTTCAAACCGCGTGGCAGCATCATTTTTCCGTAGCGGATGCGAATGAGGCGACTGACGGCGTGGCCGACCGCTTCAAACATGCGGCGCACTTCGCGGTTGCGCCCTTCTTGAATGGTGACCCGGTACCAGCAATTCGCACCCTCGCCGCCGCCATCTTCCAGGCTGCCAAAGCGGGCTTCGCCATCTTCGAGTTGCACGCCTGCCAACAATTTGGCTTTTTCAATGTTGCTGAGTGCACCAAGCACCCGCACGGCGTATTCACGCTCCAAACCAAAGCGGGGGTGCATCAGCTTGTTGGCCAACTCACCGGAATTGGTGAACAGCAACAAGCCCTCGGTGTTCAGGTCCAGGCGACCCACCGACTGCCATTTGCCGTTTTGCAGGCGCGGCAGTTTGCGAAACACCGTGGGTCGGCTCTGCGGGTCGTCGTGGCTGACGATTTCGCCGGTGGGCTTGTGGTAAGCAATGATGCGCGGGGGCGGCGGCTCAATGCGCAAATGCAGCGCCCGGCCATTGACCTTGACATGGTCCCCGTATTGGATGCGTTGCCCCACGTGGGCCAGTTGGTCGTTCACCAGCACCCGGCCTTGGGCGATCAGGGCTTCCATTTCCAGACGCGAGCCCAGGCCGGATTGGGCCAAGACTTTGTGCAATTTGGGCGTTTCAGGCTGGGGGCTGAGCACCCGCTTGAGCGGTTCAGAGGCTTCTGTGTTGTCGGGTTGCGCGTCAAACGCGCCGGAAACCACCTCGTTGAATTGAATGCCTTTTTTATTCACGCCTGGTTGCCTGGCTGGTTATCGTGCGGTTGGACGGGCAGATCAACTGATGCTGCTGAAGGCGATGCTTCAGAAATCTCAGAATCCTCGTCTGTCGCCTCCAAAGCCATGCTGAGTTGCGATGAATCTGCTTCTTCTTCCACTTGGGCTGTGAGTTGTTCGAAAAACCCTTCGCTGGCGTGCTGGGCTTCCAGCGGCGGCAATTGATCCAAAGAGGCCACGCCCAGGTCGTCCAAAAACTGGCGGGTGGTGGCGTACAGCATGGGGCGACCCACGGTTTCGCGGTGACCAATCACCTCCACCCAACCGCGGTCTTCCAACTGTTTGATGACCAAAGAATTGACGGTGACGCCCCGAATGTCTTCCATGTCGCCACGGGTGACGGGCTGGCGGTAAGCAATGATGGCCAAAGTCTCCAAGGCAGCGCGTGAGTATTTGGGTGGTTTTTCAGGATGCAATCGGTCGAGGAAATCGCGCATTTCAGGGCGACTTTGCATGCGCCAACCGCTGGCCACGTTGACCAACTCCAGGCCACGTTGAGCCCAATCCAGTTGAATGTCTTGCAGCAAGGTTTTGATGGTGTCAGCACCCAATTCGTCGTGGAAAAGCTGGCGCAACTCCCGCACCTGAAGAGGTTGGGAGGCACAAAGCAAGGCCGTCTCTAGGACACGCTTGGCTTCCAAGCTGTTCATGGTGTGTGGTCCAGGGAATTGGGGGTGCTCATTCTAGCCGAGGGGTCTTTGGAGCCCCATGGCGGCCAAGGCGGCCTGCATATCAGCGGGAAATGGGGCCTCAAACTGCAAGTCTTGGCCGGTGAAGGGGTGGGTGAAGCCCAAACGGTAAGCATGCAAGGCTTGTCGCTGTATCTCGGGACTGTCGCTGCCGCCATACAAGCCGTCGCCCAGCAATGGCAAGCCAATGGCCGCCATGTGCACCCTGATTTGGTGGGTGCGACCGGTGTGCAAGGTCCCATGCACCACACAGCCTTGGTCGTTGCTGTCCAAGCATTCAAAGCTGGTGTGAGCTGGTTTGCCAGATTGGCGGGCCAAGTCCACCACAGCCATGCGCAAGCGGTTGCGCGGGTCGCGCCCCACGGCCAATTCAACCTCACGCGCTTTGTCGCCACGCCAGGGGCGCTGTGAAATCGCCATGTACTCGCGGTGCACCGAGCGTTCGCCAATCATGGCCACCAAGGCGTCCATGCATGCACGGGTTCGGGCGGTCACCATCATTCCACTGGTGTCCTTGTCCAAGCGGTGCACGATGCCGGCCCTGGGCACTTGTTTCAGGCTGGGGTCGAGCGCCAATAAGCCGTTGAGCAAAGTGCCGCTCCAGTTGCCAGGGGCTGGATGGACCACCAAGCCCACCGGTTTGTGGATCACCCGCAAGTGCGCGTCCTCAAACACCACGTCCAAGTCCATGGCTTGCGGTAAATAGGCCTGCGACATCTCGGTCGGCTGTAAACGAACGCAGTAGGTCTCGGCCGCTTTCACCAAGTGGGCTACTTTGGTGATGGGCTGCGCATGGGCGAGCAAGCTGACGCAGCCGTCTTCAATCAGGTGTTTCAGGTGGTTGCGCGAAAACTCGGGCAGCAACGACACCAAAGCGCGGTCGAGGCGGTCTCGGTGCAACTCGGTGGGGATGAGGATGTCGCGGACTTCAGCGTCTTGGCCCAGCTCGTCAAGCTCGACCTCTGCCAGCCCAGACGGCACCAAAGGATCGAGAACAGGTGGACGCATCGTTGATAATGAGATCAGTTCAAAGACTGAAGGTTCAAAGTGGTGAGATTTCTTTCATTATCGGTGTTGTTGTTCATGGGTATGTTGGTGGGCTGTGCCACGGATGACAAAGACAAAACGGCGGGCATGAAGCCAGAAGAAATTTACGCTGAGGCCAAAGACAACATGAGCGGCAATTTGTACGACAAAGCCATCGTGCTTTTAGACAAATTGGAAGGTCGCGCGGCTGGCACACCCCTGGCCCAACAGGCCCAGCTCGACAAAGCCTACGCCCAATACAAAAACGGTGACCGTGCCAACGCCATCGTCACCCTTGAGCGTTTCATGAAGCTCAACCCCGCCAGCCCGGCCATGGACTACGCCATGTACCTCAAGGGCACCATCAATTTCAATGACGACCTGGGGCTCATGTCCAAATGGTTCAAGCAAGATTTGGCTGAACGCGACCAAATGGCGGCCCGTGAATCTTTTGAAGCCTACAAAGAGTTGGTGACCAAGTTTCCGCAGTCCAAATACGCTGAAGATGCTTCACTGCGCATGCGACACATCATCAATTTGCTGGCCAAGTCTGAAATCAAGGTGGCTTACTACTATTTCAAAAAAGGCGCTTATGTGGCGGCCATCAACCGCGCCCAAACCACGCTCAATGATTATCAAAACATCGCGGCCGTCGAAGATGCTTTGATCATTTTGGTGGAGTCCTATAAAGCCTTGGGCTTGACGCAGCTGCAGGATGACACCTTGCGGGTCTTGAAGCAGTCCTATCCCGACAGCAAGTACTTTCCAAAGCCTGGTAAACCGGCTGATACCAACTGGTACAAGTTTTGGTGAACGCCAGCTAGAGCGTTCAACATCTGGCTCAAGTTTTGGTGATGCCCCGCAGGGCACTGAGCAACTCGGGGAGTTGCTCGATGCGGTTCATGGGTGGTAAACCCGCCAACAAACGCCGACCGTAGCCGGTGTTCACCAGTCGGTTATCGCAAACCACCAGGGCACCGCGATCGGTTTCTCGCCTGATCAAACGTCCTGCGCCTTGCTTCAAGGACACGGCTGCTTCGGGTAAAAAATAATCATTGAAGGCGCTGCGTCCCTGTGCTTCCAATCGTTGGCTGCGGGCCTCCACCAGTGGGTCGTTCGGGGGCGGGAAAGGCAATTTGTCGATGACCACGGCCTGCAAGGCCTCGCCGGGCACATCAAAGCCTTCCCAAAAACTCGCTGATGCGACCAACACACAGCCTTTGCTGCCGGGGTCGATCGCTTTGCGAAAGCGGGTCATCAATGCCCGCTTGGGGCTGTCGCCCTGGATCAACACATCCAACTCGCCGCTGTCACCCAAGGCAGCTTGCAGCTGAGCGCCAATCGCACGCAAAGCCCGCAAGGTGGTGGTGAGCACCAAGGTGCGCCCACCCAAGGCGCGGGCAATCTGGATGGCGGTCTCGCCCACCTCGGCACTGTGACCTGGGTCTTTGGGTGGCACCATCAAGCGAGGCACATGCACCCAAGCTTGCGCTTGGTAGTTGAAAGGGCTTTGCACCCGCAGCACTTGGGCGTTGGTCAAGCCGCAGGGCTCGGTGAACCAAGACAATGTGTCGTCATCCCCCAAGGTGGCAGAGGTGAAGATCCAACTGCGCGGCAAAGGGGCCGTTGTGCTGTCACCCGGCATGGCCACGTCAGTGCCCAGCAATTTGTTTTGCACCGTTTCGGCAATGTCCAAGGGCGCCTCAAAACAGCGCATTTGTCCGCCCACCTCCACCCAACGCACCGAGCCATGGGCACAGGGGTTTTGGAAATGGGCGATCAAGGACAGCACTTCTGACAATCGCTCGTGCAAGCGTTGAAAGTCGGGTGCGGCGTCCACCACGTTTTCAACCGCTGCTTGCAAATGTTCGGCACTTTCAGTCACATCGTGCAGGGCTTGCGCCCAATCCAGAGGATGGACGCCATGCGGCTCAGGGTCGCTCCATTTGAGCTTGGTGTTGGCGGGATGCTTGCCCACCACCAAGCGCCAATCGCGCAGCGTTTTTTCAAACGCTGACACCACTTTTTGCCAATCCACCAAGCCGCGTGCAAGTTGCAATCCAGCAGCCAACACATCACGCGCCAAGTCCAGCAGTTGACCCGTGCCCAACTGCTTGCCTAAAAATTGAATGCCGGTTTCGTTGAGTTGGTGTGCTTCATCGAAGATGACCACACGCACCGAGGGCAGCAATTCAGCCATGCCCGATTCACGCACCGCCATGTCGGCGAAAAACAAATGGTGGTTGATGACCACGACATCTGCGGCCATGGCTTCACGGCGTGCGACATTCACATGGCATTCGCGCCAATGCGGACAGGGGGAACCCAGGCAGTTGTCGCGGTTGGACGTGATGAGGGGTATCAACGCGGAACGCTCATCCAAACTCGGCACCTCGGCCAAATCGCCTGTGGTGGTGGTGCGAGCCCAGGCCTGCACATGGGCCAAGGTTTTCACGGCTTGGCGATCCGGCAAGGTGGCAGCTTGTTGAGCCAACTCTAGACGCTGCTGACACAAATAACTGCCCCGCCCTTTGAGCATGGCCAAGCGCAATGGCAGTCCAAGCGCTTGCAGCAGTTCAGGGATGTCTCTGGCGAACAACTGGTCTTGCAAGGTTTTGGTGGCGGTGGACACCAGCACCCGTTCACCACTGAGCAAGGCTGGCACCAAGTAGGCAAAGGTTTTGCCCACGCCCGTGCCCGCCTCCACCACCAATGAACCACCGTGCATCAGGTTGTGGGCCACGGCCAAGGCCATGTCGGTTTGCCCAGCACGTGGTTGGAAAAATGGGGTGGCACGGGCAAGCGGACCATCCGGTGTGAAGACCTCACGCACGTGGTCGCTCAAAGCATCAGTCAAGGGGGCACCTGCTCATGGTGTGGCGCTGGTTCGGGGCGGCAGGGGCTGTGCAGGTGGATTGCGAGCCGCACTGTCTTTTTCGACTTGCGCTCGGTGTTGTGCGGCCTCATCGAGTTTGCGTTGGTGATTGGCGCGGGACTGTGCGGCTTCTTTGAGTTTGTCTTCGTGCTTTTGTCGCCGTTCCAAGACTTCCTGCACATGTTTGGCATGGGCTTGCCTTTTGGATGATTTCTCGGCTTCTTTGTCTTGTTGCTTTTGATTGGTGTCGATATGTCGCTCTTGTCTGTCTGACTGTTGCTGCAAACGATCAGCACGCTGCGATTCGCGCTCGGCCTGTTGATCTGGACTTTGCTTGTCGTCGGTGCGCTGCAAGGCTTTGGACGCGTTTTGTCGGCGTTCAACATCATTGAGCACCAGGCTCAAACGCTTGTGCTCATTGTCTTTTTTGTATTTGGCTTGGCGGGCTTTGTCCAAACAAGAAGTCACTGCCAATTTCTGATAGCAAGCCACTTTGGCAGCTTTGTATTCAGCATCAATGTTCTTGCGCATACGATCCAAGTTGGCGCGTTCTTCAATGGTATTCAAACCTTCTACCCAAGTTGGATCAGCTGTCTCTCGAGAGAACGCTTGGAGGCTGATAACCGTGAGGCCAATAAAGATAAAAGTTTTCATGTGAGCGAAGTATCCACCACACGCCGACCCAAGGCCAAAAAAGCAGCCGATTGCATTTCTCTGAGCCTAGACGCAGTGCGCGGAAATTCATGCGACATGGGGCCTTGGGGGTACAACTGTTCAGGCTCCACTTCGGCCTCAATGACAAGCTTGACATGGCGGTCATACAGCACATCAATCAACCAGGTGAAACGCCGCGCCTCCGAGGACATGCGCACTTCCATTTGCGGCACGCCGCTGAGAAACACGGTGTGAAATTGGCTGGCGATTTCCAAGAAATCGTTTTGCGAGCGTGGCCCGCCACACAAAACCTTGAAATCAAACCAGACCACGCCACCGGCGCGGCGCTTGGCCCAAATTTTCCGTCCCTCAATCAACAACAAGCCGTCCTCCTCGGCGGCATCAGCCAAGCGATTGAAAGTGATTTGCATCAAGGCTTGGTTATCGCTGCTGCAAGGCGTCATGTACAACTGCGCTTGCTCTAGAACCAAGCTTCGGTAGTCGGTGCCGTTGTCCACATTCACCACCTGCATGGTGTCGTTCAGCAAAGCAATGGCAGGCAGCAAGCGGTCGCGGTGCAAGCCATCAGGGTACAACTCGTCGGGCTTGAAATTGGAAGTGGTGACAAAGCCAATGTTGTTGGCTTGCATGGCCACCAACAGGCGGTGGAGAATCATGGCGTCAGTGATGTCGGCGATGTGAAACTCATCGAAACAAATGAGCTTGAACCGTTTGGCTATGTGGCGACCCAATTCGTCTAAGGGGTTGGTCGTGCCTTGCAATTCCCGCAACTCACGGTGCACCTCGCGCATGAACTCGTGAAAATGCAAACGGGTTTTGCGCTCGATAGGCACGGCATTGAAAAAACAATCCATCAAAAAACTTTTGCCCCGCCCCACCCCGCCGTACAAATAAACCCCTTTGGGGATATCGGGGTGGTTGATGATTTTTTTCAATGCGTTGGCGCGTTTTTTCTTGTAGCCTGCCCATTCGTCTGCGCAAAGTTCCAAGGCCTCCACTGCCCGCAATTGCGCCGGGTCGCTGGTGAAGCCTCGGGCTTTCAATTCACGTTGATAAATGCGGGTGACGGACATGAGAGAGGTATTGTGCCTTGCACTTGTGAGATGCTGGATCAACTGACACTTACAAAAAAGCCTGCTGTCGCCAGCAGGCTAGTCTGATCAATGACGCATACGCTTAAAAGTTCAGTGTGCGCTTGTCCACTGCCAAGGCTGCTTCTTTGGTCGCTTCGCTGAGGGAGGGATGCGCATGGCAAATGCGGGCAATGTCCTCGGCACTGGCTTTGAACTCCATGGCCACCACGGCTTCGGAGATCAACTCCGACACCTGGGGCCCCACCATGTGCACGCCCAAGATTTCATCCGTCTTGGCGTCTGCCAAAAACTTCACCATGCCGGTGGTGTCCCCCAAGGCGCGGGCACGGCCATTGGCCAGAAACGGGAAGGTGCCTGCCTTGTAAGCCACGCCATCGGCCTTGAGTTGCTGTTCGGTGCGACCCACCCATGCAATTTCAGGGCTGGTGTAGATGACCCAAGGAATGGTGTTGAAGTTGACATGACCGTGTTGGCCTGCGATGCGCTCGGCCACGGCCACGCCCTCTTCTTCGGCTTTGTGGGCCAGCATGGGGCCACGCACCACATCGCCCACCG
>JBIIPF010000214.1:0-3670 GCA_044342755.1 Limnohabitans sp.
CAACAAGCGCATCATCATGCGCATTGGGATCGTGCTCTCGCTCACCTTCAACCTGCCCTTGAAAAAAATCACCTCGTGTGACTTGCAACTGGCGAAGAAACAGACTGGCAATATTGCACTGGGCATTGCCAGCGAAAGTCCGATTGGTTGGCTGAACTTGTGGCCGCATGTGCGCCCATGGCGAGTGTCTTCACCGCAACCGACCTTGCGTTGTGTGCCACAGGCAGCGAATTTGGCACAACGGATTTTGCAAACTTGGCGACAAGTCAATCCCACCGAGCAATTGCTGTCGGCCCAGACCGAAGCAACGCATGGCAACAGCCAGGCTTGGGGGCAAGCATGAGTCTGGCCCCCACCACTGTCGCGGCTTCCCCTGCCGTACCCATGGTGGTGCGCTGGGTGTTGTTGTGCCTGGTGTTGCTGCTACTGGCTGTGTTTGCGGTTCGACAATCGGGACCATCGGCTCAGCCGGTTGATACGCCTGTGGTGTGGAAGAAAAACCTGCGCTTTGAAGACGGTGCAAAGGGTGAAATTGTGGTGCGTGATGCAGCCACTGAGCAACAGGTGGCCGTGTTTGAAGGCGAACAAGGCTTTATGCGTGGCACTTTGCGTGCCTTGGCACGTGAGCGCAAGAAAAGATCCATTGGCCCGGAAGCGGCGTTCGAATTAAGCGGGTTAGCAGATGGCCAAATGGTGTTGCACGATCCGGCCACGGGCGCGAGCATTCACTTGGCATCGTTTGGGCCGACCAATGCACAGATCTACCGTCAATTGCAATAAAAAATCGAGGACAACACCATGGCCCCAGTGACTGCAACCATTGAAACCGCACGCGATGCGAATGAAAAAGCCATTCAAAGCACGCTCTTGAACCCGCGGTTTTACACCACCGACTTTGCCGCCATGGACCGCATCGATGTGAACCCTGTGCGCAAAGAATGGGACCTGATGATGCAAGAGTACGAGGGTGACAACAACCATGATCACTTTCAGCGCGATGCTGCTTTTGCCGATGAAGTGGCCCTGCTCATGCCGCAACTCTCGCCCGAGATGCGCCAAGAGTTTTTAGACTTTTTAGTCAGCTCGCTCACTTCGGAATTTTCGGGCTGTATTTTGTACAACGAGATCCGCAAGCATGTCACCAACCCAGACATCAAACAACTGATGACCTACATGGCCCGCGACGAATCTCGCCATGCCGGTTTCATCAACCAGTCCTTGCGCGACTTTGGCTTAGGCATCGACTTGGGCGATTTGAAGCGTACCAAGGCCTACACCTACTTCAAACCCAAATACATTTTTTACGCCACCTACTTGTCGGAAAAAATTGGTTACGCCCGCTACATCACCATCTTCAGGCACTTGGAAAAAAACCCCGACAAACGCTTTCACCCCATCTTCCGTTGGTTTGAGCGCTGGTGCAACGACGAGTTCCGTCATGGCGAATCTTTCGCCCTGATCATGCGAGCCAATCCTCATTTGTTGCGCGGTGGCAACCGCTTGTGGATCAAGTTCTTTTTACTGGCGGTCTACGCCACCATGTACGTGCGGGACCACACCCGTCCCATGCTGCACGAAGCCATGGGCTTGGAAACCGATGAGTACGACTACACCGTGTTTCGCATCACCACCGAAATATCCAAACAAGTGTTTCCCTTGTCCTTGGACACTGACAACCCCGCATTCCGAGCAGGTTTGGCGCGTTTGTTTGAAATTTCCAAGGCCAATGACGCGGCCATTGAAAAAGGTGGCGTGTTCAGCTATGTCACCCGCGCCGTCTGCGGTGTACAAGCCCTGTGGACCTTTGGTCGCTTGTTCATGATGGACACCCTTGAGCATGAACTGCCTGTCAACACCCGCATGGCCCCGTCATGGTGAGTGAAGTTGCTTTTGCCGCGCTGTTTGCAGTTGTCTGCTGGTGGTTCGGCACGGGCGTCATTTTGTGGTTGGATCGTCTGCCACAAGCCAGTTTTCGATGGAGCATGTTGGCCTGGACTTTTTTATTGGGCTTGAGCTTTTGGGGTGTCGCAACCAGCATGAAAAGCGTGAGTGATGCCAACGCGTACTTGGGGTTTGGCAGCGTGATCATCATGTGGGGTTGGCACGAACTCGCCTTTCTAACAGGCACCCTCACCGGCCCTCGAAAGATTGCATTGGACGAAGGCGCCACCGGCTACAAGCGCTTTGAACAAGCCTTCATGGTGATGCTGCACCATGAACTGGCCTTGTTGCTGAACTTTGCAGTGCTGTGTGCCATGCAAATAGATCAGCCTAACCACATTGCCCTGTGCACCTTCGCGCTGTTGTGGTGCATGCGGGTCAGCGCCAAATTGAATTTGTTTTTTGGCGTCTCTGAAAACGGCGCAGCCTACCTGCCCGCACATTTGCACTATTTGGCCAGTTATTTCAGACACCGTCGCATGACTTGGTGGTTTGCCATCTCTGTCAGCCTGTCTGTCTTGACGTTGGTTTGGTTGATTTGGCAAACCATCGTGGGTCAGGTAGAGATGACCACTGGTTGGGTCATGTTGGCCAGTTTGCTGAGTTTGGCCATTGTGGAGCACGCCTTGATGATTTTCCCCTTGCCCCTGCAACGCATTTGGGGCTGGGCCATGTCCCGCACCAGTGCCAGTTCCGCCTGAAAGACGCCATGAACGCCACCAGTCACCATGACATGCTCGCTTTGCAACAAGCCTTGGAACTCGGTCGTCGCCGTCCTGTGGCCGTGGTGATTGGCAGCGGCTTTGGCGGCTTGGCGGCCGCCATTCGCTTGAGTGTGAAGGGCTATGACGTGAAGGTGGTGGAAAAGCTGGATGGCCCCGGTGGCCGCGCCTCGGTGTTCAAGCAAGATGGCTTCACCTTCGATGCAGGACCTACCATCATCACCGCGCCTTTTTTATTGGAAGAGTTGTGGGCCTTGTGCGGCAAGTCTTTCAAAGACGACATCGATTTGCGCGCCATGGACCCGTTCTATCGCATTCGGTTCAGCGACGGCACGTGGTTTGATTACAGCGGTGACGAAGCCGCCATGCGTGCCGAGATTGCGCGATTTTCAACCGACGATTTGGTCGGTTATGAAAACTTTTTGGCCGATGCCGAGTTGTGCAAAACCTTGGGCTTTGAAGGTTTGGGTGCGATTGCCTTCGACACGATTGGCGACTTGATCAATGCCATTCCCTCGTTTGCCCGCATGGGCGCATGGCGCAGCATTTACAGCTTGGTGGCCAAACACATCCGCAACGACAAACTGCGCATCGTGCTGAGCTTTCACCCCTTGCTGATCGGCGGCAATCCATTTTCAGTCACCTGTGCCTATGCCCTGATCAATTCGCTGGAGCGCACCTGGGGTGTGCATTCGGCCATGGGCGGCACCGGCGCCATCGTGCAAGGCTTGGTGCGTTTGCTGGAAAGCCGCGGTGTTCCCATTCATTACAACGCGCCCGTCACAACTATCCGCATTGAGAACAACAAAGCCGTGGGCGTGGAGTTGCAAGACGGTCGCTTCATGCCCGCCGACATTGTGGTGAGCAATGCCGACACCGCTTGGACCTACAAACATTTGGTCGCTCCCCAACATCGCCGCCATTGGACCGATCGCAAGATTGACAATGGCCGCTATTCCATGGGTTTGTTTGTCTGGTACTTTGGCACCGATCGCCAATACGCCGAT
>JBIIPF010000190.1:0-4057 GCA_044342755.1 Limnohabitans sp.
GATGTGCCGCACCACATGATGGTGCTGGGTCCACGCTACAAAGAACTGTTGACGGATATTTTCAAACACCACCACTTGGCTGACGACTTCAGCCTGTATTTGCACCGCCCGACCGCCACCGATCCGTCATTGGCACCCGCTGGTTGCGACACGTTTTACGTCTTGTCGCCCGTGCCCCATTTGGACAGCGGCACCGACTGGGTCAGCCACGCTGAAACCTACCGCTTGAAAATCCAAAAAGCCTTGGAAGCCTCGGTGTTGCCCGAACTGTCCAAACACATCGTCTCTTCCAAAATGATGACGCCGCAAGATTTCAAAGACCGTTTGTGGTCCTTCAAAGGTGCAGGCTTTGGCTTAGAGCCTTTGCTGTTGCAAAGCGCCTGGTTCAGACCACACAACCGCAGCGAAGATGTGCAAGGCTTGTTTGTGGTTGGGGCAGGCACCCATCCGGGTGCAGGTGTGCCCGGCGTGTTGATGTCGGCCAAAGCTTTAGAAACCGTGGTGCCCCATGCTCATGCGCTCAACTGATTTGAAACACCAAGATTTGCAAGCTTGCATCGACATGATGCGAGGTGGCTCTAAAAGTTTTTTTGCCGCCTCCAAATTGTTGCCTGAACGGGTGCGCAACGCCGCAGTGGCGCTGTATGCGTTTTGTCGTGTGGCTGATGATTTGGTGGATGAAGGCGAGTCCAGCGAAGACGCCTTGCTGGAGCTGAGGCAAAGACTTGATGGCATCTACAGCGGCCAGCCGCAGCCCTTTTTGGAAGACAACGCTTTGGCCCATGTGGCCCAGCAATATGCATTGCCGCGCAACATGTTGGAAGCCTTGATTGAAGGCTTTGAATGGGATGCACAAGGCAAAACTTACGAGACCATCGAAGACGTGCACCAATACGCCGCCCGGGTGGCCGGTAGTGTGGGCGCCATGATGTGCTGGATCATGGGGCCTCGCCATGCCGGGGCACTGGCCCGCGCTTGCGAGCTGGGGGTGGCCATGCAACTGACCAACATTGCCCGTGATGTCGGTCAAGATGCCCGCATTGGCCGACTTTATTTGCCACAAGCATGGCTGCGTGAAGCTGGTTTGGATCCCGCAGTTTGGATGCAAGACCCTGTCCACAGTCCAGCCCTGCAATCGGTTGTCCAGCGTTTGTTGGATGAGGCTGACCGGCTCTATGCCCAAGCCCATCAAGGTATTGCCGAACTGCCCCGCGACTGCCGTTCCGCCATCTTGGCTGCCAGACTCATCTATGCCGAAATTGGCCACCAACTGCGACGCGAAGGCTGCAACTCGGTGAACCACCGCACCGTGGTGAGCGGTACACGCAAGATGGCCTTGTTAGCCCAATCCAAATGGCAGTCGCATTGGGTGACTGCTGAGAAACAAACTGCGCCACCCTTGGCAGCTGTTCGCTACCTGATCGAAGGCTGCAACAGTTCAGAGCCAGTGCTGCCACCCAGTGTGAAATTAGCGTCTCAACGCAGCATGTCAGAAAAAATAGAGTGGCTACTGAGTCTGTCAGAGCGTTTGGAGTTTGAACGGCGTGGACTCACGCCGCCGGCGCAGCACTGATCTGTCCGCAGTATCAGAGGTGGTAAAACCTCGCTCCTTGGGTGTCGCGCCGCCCTTGGTCACTGAGCGCCACCTGAAAGAAGGACCCCACATGAAACTTGCACGCATTCACCACGTGGCCTACCGCTGCAAAGACGCCAAAGAAACGGTGGAGTGGTATGTCAAGCACTTGAACATGGACTTTGTGCTGGCGATTGCCGAAGACCAGGTGCCCAGCACCAAGGCCCCCGACCCTTATATGCATGTTTTTCTCGATGCTGGTCAAGGCAACGTATTGGCCTTTTTCGAGTTGCCGAACTCCCCTGAAATGGGTCGTGACCTGAACACGCCCACTTGGGTGCAGCACTTGGCCTTCAAAGTGGACAGCCTGGAAGAACTGTTGGCCTTCAAAGAACACTTGGTGGCCCATGGCATCGAGGTGATTGGCGTGACCGACCACACCATCTTCAAATCCATTTACTTCTTTGACCCCAATGGCCATCGCTTGGAAGTGGCCTGCGACACCGGCACACCCGAGATGCACCAACAACTCGACGAGGTCAAATGGGCCATGCTGGAAGAGTGGAGCCGAACCAAACGCGCCCCCAAACACGCGGCCTGGATGCATGCCCCCAACTGATGCAGTTGAAGATCCATGCTGGCATACCGCCCAAAGCGGTCAGGCGCGTCTGGGCATGCGCCAAGGCAGCATGGCCTGTACCACCGGTGAGATCAAGCGGTCCGTGTGCAAAGTTTCGTGAAAACTTTCAACAGTCTCACCCAACAAGCTGCTCTCCAGCACCGCACGTTGGTAAAAGGGTGTGTCCTCTAATTGCTGCTTGACGCGCACTGCCGCTTGCGTTCGCATTCTGCGCGCCAACCACCATTTGGTGCGGCTCATTGCCACCGGCTCAGGCGGCTCAAACAGGCTCACTTCGCCTTGCCGATCAAACCGATAGGCCAACACCGGGTTCTCGCCGCTTCTCAAGAGCAAGTCATACATCACCGCTGTGTCGCCATTGGCCATGCGGCTTCGAGACCAGTCCCATTCTTTGAAGGGTCGGTCGATCGGCTCATCACCTTCATTGCTGTCTAAATAAGCATGGCCTTGCCAAGATTGACTGGGATGTTGCAACTGCACATCCACCCGCGCACAGGGCGCAATTGGCCCCCAAGTGTGCTTGCAACCGGGTTCAAGGTGGACGCCAAAATTGAACAACTGCTCGGGGTCAATGCGCACGGTGCCCTTGATGCGCCTGGGAAAGGGTACGCAGACTTCGTCGATGTCAATGCGCAAAGCTTGACCGTCCCAATGCAATTGACTCGGCCCGATATTGAAAGTGTGAGCACTGCGATCGCAATGCGATGCTCCCCGCTCAGTCATGGCCCAGCGGTTGGCTTGCCGGCTGTAGAGCGCGACATTCAAACTGCAATGATTTTCGGGATCCGCGTCAGAGCGACTGCGACGAGCCCATGCATAGTAAGGTGAAAACACACTGCCAACAAAAGCAATGATGGTCAAACCATATTGGCCGCAATCACTCAGTGCGTCAACATACCACCAGAGATAACCCCCCGAGGGGACGTGCTGATCGAAGCAAGGTGAGCCATCACTGCGGCGGCCGCCAGTCGACCCGACATAGCGGCCATGGGTACGCCAGGACCCGGGTGAACGCTGCCCCCCGCCAATATCAATCCGGGCAGGCTGGTCGTGGCGTTCGAACGACTGAAGGCCGACATCCAACCGTGGGTCGCTTGGCCGTAAAGCGCCCCGCCCGTTGCTGGAAAGAGTTTGTGAAAGTCCTGAGGACTGGTGCGTTGGGTGTTCTGAGCCGTGGTTTGAATCTCCAGGCCGCATTGACGCAGAAGTTGAAAGCTCTGGTGTTGGCATTGTTCGATCGCTTCATCGGTCAAAAGTGGTTGGTCTCCAACCGCAGGTGCATTCACCAAACACAGCAAACGTTCGCTGCCTTGGGGTTCTGTGCCTGCGCCCCGGTCTTGCGCACAGACATAGACGGTTGGACTGTTGGGCAATTCTTGTTTTTCAAAAATCGATTTGAACTCCGATTCGTAGTGCTGTTGAAAGAACACATTGTGCCGATCTAAGGCAAAACCTGCGGTCTTGGCGTTGACCGACCAAGTGAGCGCCGATAAAGACCGTTGACGATGTCCGCGCGGGGTCGATTGGGCAGCCGCTGGGCCCAACAAGCCTGCATGCAAGGCTGACACATCGCCATTGAACACCACAGCATCCGCTTCCAATGTTTCGCCATTCAACAAGGTGACACCGCAGACCTTGTTGTGGGCTGTGTGGATGCGTTGCACCGTTTGGCCATATTGAAACTTGGCCCCGCGGGCCAAGGCCAAGCTTTCCAAGCAACGAGGCAAGGCATGCATGCCACCTTCGATGGCCCAGACGCCGTCCATTTCTACTTGCGCAATCAGCATCAAAGTGGCTGGTGCTTGCCAAGGCGAAGAGCCGCAATACGTGGCGTAGCGTGCAAA
>JBIIPF010000068.1:0-7734 GCA_044342755.1 Limnohabitans sp.
ATGGTGTCGGCTTCAGCAGCACCCATGCCCGCCAGCGGTTCGTCGAGCAACAACACATCGGGTTCGGTGGCCAAGACCATGGCGATTTCCAATTGGCGTTGAATACCGTGGCTCAGAATGGCGGCGATTTTGTCCCGAACACCGGTTAGACCAGCCATTTTCAAGGCACGTTCTGCGCGAGCCACCACCCCAGGATGGCGGTCTGCGCGGGTGAACCAAGACAGCGGATTGAAAGGTGCATGTGCATCTCGCGCTTGTGCTGCCAGCATCAGGTTGTCCCAAACGGTCAGCGGCAAGAACACATTGGTTTTTTGGTAACTGCGCCCCAAGCCTTGCAACGACAAGCGGTGGTGTGGCCAGCCGGTGACCGATTGGCCTTTGAGCCACAACTCACCGCTGCTGGCAGGGATATCGCCGCTGAGCAAATGGGTGAGTGTGGTTTTGCCCGCGCCATTGGGGCCGATGACGGCATGCAGTTGGTCTTTGTAAAGCGACAGAGACACATTGTTCACGGCCAACAAACCGCCAAAACGTTTGCTCAAGCCTTTGGCTTGCAACAAGGCATCAGTCATCTTGTTTCCTTGAACGCAGCAAGCCCATCAGGCCCTGAGGCGCGATCAGCACCACCAACACAATGAGTGAACCCATCCACAGTTGCCAGTGCTTGCCCAAATCAAAGCTGCCCAACTTCGGCAGGTCCTTGAAAACGTGCATGAACAACTCGAAGCCAAAGGCACCAATAAGGGCGCCCGCCACATTGCCCATGCCGCCCAGAATGACCATCATGATGGCGTGCGCACTCATGTGAAAACCCATCAACTCCGGGTTCACGTAACCGGTTTGGGCACCCCACAAATAACCTGCCAAACCAGCCAAGCCGCCAGCCACGGTGAAGGCGGTGAGTTTGTAGCTGAAGCTGGCATAGCCCAGTGCTTGGGTGCGGTGCTCGTTCAAGCGGATACCGTTCAAGGTGCGGCCGAAGGGGCTCCAGAGCAGACGCCGCAAAAACCAATAAACCAAGAGCATGCAGGCCAAGGTGAAGTAATACAGCACCAGTTTGTTCTCAAGGTCCATGCCCAAACCCGCAGGTCGCACATTGATGTAAATACCGTCCGAACCACCCAAGCCTTTGTTGTCAAAGAACAGGTAATAGAGCATTTGGGCAAACGCCATGGTGACCATGATGAAGTAAATGCCTTGGGTGCGCACCACAAAAAAACCAATCACCAAGGCCACCAAAGCCGAAGCCAAGACGGCCAAGGGCAGGGTGGTGAGGATGTTGGCCCCCGCATCCGCAGGCGACATGAACGCCAACACATAACCGGCCAAACCAAAGTAGGCGGCGTGTCCCAGCGACACCAAACCCGTGATGCCTTGCAACAAATCCAGGCTCATGGCGAAGATGGCCAAGATCATCATGCGGGTGACCATCTGGGTGTAGAAGTCTTGTCCCGCAAACGGGAAGGCCAGCAAGGCCAAGAGTCCCAAAGCCAACAGCAGTTGCACGCTGCGCGGCAGGGTTTCAAGATGGGCTTGAGGTGCGCTCATTGTTTGAACAAGCCTTCTGGTTTGTAGAGCAAGACCAAGGCCATCAGCACATAGACCAACATGCTGGCGAATTGCGGCAGCAGCACCTTGCCAAAGGTATCGACCAAGCCCACCAACAAGGCGGCGGTGAGTGCGCCTCGTACTGAACCAATGCCGCCAATGACCACCACCACAAAGCACATGATGAGGACTTGCGAGCCCATGTAGGGGTAGACGCTGGACAAGGGTGCAATCAGCATACCTGCCAAGGCGGCCAAAGCCACCCCCATGGCAAAAACCAACGCATGCAATCGCACGATGTTCACACCCATGGCTTGGGCCATGTCACTGTTGAATGCGCCTGCACGAATCTTCATACCCAGTTTGGTTTTGCTGATCAGCAACCACAAACCCAAGGCGAGGGCAGAGCAGATGGCCAGCATGAACAAGCGATAAGCGGGGTAAGACAAGGTGTCTGTTAATTTGATTGACCAATCCAACACCTCCGGAATGCCCACACTGTGCACATCGTCCCCCCACAACATGGAGCGCACTTCTTCAAAGATGTAAATCAGGCCAAAGGTAAGCAAGACTTGATCGAGGTGGCTGCGGTGGTAGAAATGTCTGAACAACAATTTTTCAAGCAACCAACCAAGGGCAATACTGAGGGCCGTGCCAACCACCACGGCCAGCGCCAAATTGCCCCATGCGCCCGTGAGCGCGTAAGCCAAATAAGCACCCAGCATGTAAAAACTGCCGTGCGCCAAGTTGACCACACCCATGATGCCGAAGATCAGCGTCAAGCCAGCGGCCAGCAAAAAAAGCAGCAGGCCGTATTGAACGCTGTTGAGCAGCTGAATTGAAAAGTTAGCGAGATCCATCAACCCAGCTTGCAACCAGCACCTGAGTCAGACAAGGCTTTGGCAGCCACCCCCAAAACGATGTTTTCTTTGCCCTTGACTTCGCGCAAATACATGTCTTGCACCGGGTTGTGCGCTTTGCTCATGGTCCATCGTCCGCGCGGGCTGTCGATGACAGCGGCTTCCATGGCCGCATACAAGGCCTTTTTGTTGGACAAATCACCCTTCACAGCTGCAGCCCCTTGCAACAACAGTTGGCCAGCGTCATAGCCTTGCACCGCATAAACATCGGGCTGCATTTTGAAAGCCTTGGCATAGGCCAAACGGAAGGCATCATTGCGTTTGGTGGCCAAGGAGGTGCTGTAGTGCAAGGTGGTCATGATGCCTTGGGCAGCAGGTGCCAGTTCATCGTCCAACAAACCTTCCGTCAAGAAACCTGAACCATACAGCGGAATCTTGCCCTTCAAACCAGCGGCGGCATAGTCGCGAATGAATTTGGCAGCACCGCCGCCAGAGAAGAAGCAAGCCACAGCGTCAGGCTTGATGGACGCGATTTCAGTGAGCAAGGCTTGGAATTCAACATTCGGAAAGGGCAGGCCGAGTTCTTTCACAATGGTGCCGCCTGAAGCCAAGTAGCCTTCTTTGAAACCTTCACCGGCTTCGTCACCCGCAGCGTATTTCCAAGTGATCCAGACTGCTTTTTTGTGGCCTTTGGCCATCATGGCCTTGCCCAGCGCCAACGTGGGTTGGCTGTTGGTGAAGGAGGTGCGGAATACATTGGGAGCACACAAGGCGCGGGTGGCGGCATGCATGCCCGCATTGGGGATGATGCACAGCACACCGGTTTCACGGGCGACTTTGTGGATGCCCATTTGCACGCCGGAGTGCACCGTGCCGATCAAGACGTCTACTTTGTCACGCTGCACCAGTTTGTTGGCATTTTCAACACCCTTGGACGGCTCAGATTCATCGTCCACTTTGAAAAATTCAATGTCACGGCCACCCAGTTTGTTGCCTTTTTCTTCCAAGGCCATGCGAAAACCGTTGTCGCAAGCTTGTCCCAATTGCGCAAAAGTGCCGGTGTAGGGCAGCATCAAACCGATGCGGATTTTGCTGTTTTGGGCATGGGCGGGAAGCAGAAGACCTGAGGATGCGGCACCCAGTAGGGCCGCGGAACGCGAGAGGACAAGTCGGCGAGTGGTCATTGGTTGAACTCCTGAAAAGGGGACAATTTTTTATTGTGAAGCGCGCAGTTTAAACCGCTGAATTTTGCCAGTGGCGGTTTTCGGCAAATCAGGCACAAATTCCACCCATCGAGGGTATTTGTAGGGCGCCAATTGGGATTTCACGTGGGCTTTCAATCCAGCCTCGTCCAAATGCTGGTCTTGCTTGAGAACCACATAAGCTTTGGGCTTGGTCAATCCGTCTTCATCCGACACGCCAATCACCGCCGCTTCCAAAACGCAGGGATGGGTCATGATCGAGGCCTCTACTTCAAAGGGCGACACATAAATGCCACCGACCTTGAGCATGTCGTCCGTGCGCCCGCCATAGGTGAAAAAACCATCGGCGTCCCGACTGTATTTGTCGCCGCTGCGGGTCCATTCGCCAGCAAAGGTGTGCTTGGTTTTCTCGCGGTTGTTCCAATACATGATGGCCGAGGAGGGGCCGCTGATTTGCAACTCGCCCAATTCACCATCGGCGCATTCCTCGCCTTCATCATTCACCAACCTGACGTGGTAACCGGGGACCACTTCACCCGTGGTGCCGTAGCGCACCCGACCAGGCCGGTTCGACAAAAAGATGTGCAGCATTTCGGTCGAGCCAATGCCATCCAAAATATCCACGCCATATTCTTGCTGCCACTTCTTGCCAATTTCAGCGGGCAAGGCTTCGCCCGCGCTGGTGCACAAGCGTAAATTCAGCTTTTCTGCAGTGGGGCGCTGGTTTTGTGCCAACAAACTTGCAAACAAAGTTGGCACC
Source organism: Limnohabitans sp. (assembly GCA_044342755.1). Classification (GTDB taxonomy): domain Bacteria; phylum Pseudomonadota; class Gammaproteobacteria; order Burkholderiales; family Burkholderiaceae_C; genus Limnohabitans. The sequence goes on from JBIIPF010000068.1 coordinate 4,371, forward strand.
CCGTAAAACACCGTGGGCTGGTGTTTTTCGAGCAAACCAAAGACCTCCGTGGGCGTGGGGCGAGCGCTCAGCAGCACGGTGGTGGCGCCGACAGCCAATGGAAAACTCAGGGCGTTGCCCAGGCCATAGGCAAAAAACAACTTCGCAGCAGAAAACACCACATCTTTTTCTTGCAATTGCAGCACCGCACGGCCATACAACTCTGCGGTTTGCACCACATGGCTGTGAAGATGCAATGTGCCTTTGGGCGACCCGGTAGAGCCGCTGGAGTACAACCAAAAACAAACATCATCGGCCAGTGTGTGAGTTGGCTCTGGCAGTGGACTGGACTGGCGCAACAGGTCGGCAAAGCTGACACCTGGCGTGCTGTCATCGCCTCCGTCGACAATGATTTGTTTCAATCCCATCAAGTTGGGCAACAGGGGTTCGAACACAGGCCACAAAGCCTTGGATACGAGCAAACCCTGTGCCCGTGAGTCGCGCAACATGAAGTCGTAATCGTCGGTGGTGAGCAGCGTGTTGACTGCAATGGGCACCACCCCAGCCAGGATGCAGCCCAAAAAAGCCACGGGCCAATGCAAGCCATCGTGCATGCACAACAAAACCCGCTGCTCTTGAATGAAACCTTGGTCTAGCAAACCTTGCGCAAATCGGTGCGCTTGGACAGACAGCTGGGCATAACTCAATGTCGCTTGTGTCAGTCCATCGATGTAGGCCGTCTTGTCTCCCCGATGGGCATGACGACCCAGCAGATCTGCAGCAGCGTTGTATTCGCGTGGTATGACAACATGCGGTGGGCTGACAGTGTGATCGGAGTGGCTGAGTGGCATGTTGAATGTCTGGCAAAGACGGCGCAGTGAATGCAGATTATTGCCTACAGGCTGATGCATCAAAATGCATATTTGTGCGAATGGGAAAGCAGTACGGGTTTGTGCGGGTAGAATAAGCAGATCGGGGCGTAGCGCAGTCTGGTAGCGCATCTGGTTTGGGACCAGAGGGTCGTAGGTTCGAATCCTATCGCCCCGACCAACATGCAGAAAAGGCTCCTCAACGGAGCCTTTTTTTTATGCATCTGCCCGTAGCTCAGTTGGATAGAGCAACAGCCTTCTAAGCTGTGGGTCGGGGGTTCGATCCCCTCCGGGCAGGCCACATGGGGCTCAGTGAGCGCCCCCAGAGGACGGTGGTTTTTCTTTGGCCGCTTTGTCAAAAAAGTGGTACCAGCATTCTTGCTTGGCCAAGACATTGCTCTTGTTGTCCAGGCAATAGAAGCGTCGAATTTTTTTCTCACGGTCGGTGACGAACCAACTGCGGTAGAGGGTTTTATCCAACACATACATGATGGCGGTGCGCGACTGGGGACAACCGTCGCCCAAAATACATGAGCGCATCACATTTGAACTGGTGTAAAGCTCGATCGACACCACGGGTAGTTTTTTGCCAGATTGGGTGGCCACCAAGCGCACAGCACAAGTGGATCCGGTGACTTTGTCAAGACCGTCTTTTTCGGCCAGCATATTGGCTTCTTGCGCCAACAGCTGGCGGTACCACTCGCCAATCACGCCACGACAAATAAAGTACTCTTCTGTATCGGTTTTATGAAAAGGTTCAATATAGGGGCGGCGATTGGCATCGAAATAAAACAGGGGTTCCTGACCTTCAAAAGTGCGTTTGGGCCGTTCAGCTGCTGCCGGAGCATCTTTGCCTGCAGGGGCTTTTTCTTCTTTTTTCGGCTCAGGCTTCTTAGCGGCGTCATCCGCTTTTTTCTCTTGCTTGGCCGGTTCCGGTTTGGGCTTGGGGTCTTCTGCTCGGGCCAAGTTCAAGCATGCCAGGGCCATCAGCATGGGCAACAAACGCAAAAAGTAAGAATATGTTTTCATGACATGAGAAGAAATCGTGTCAATGTATCGACACATGAAGGGCGGTCTTGAGCCAGCAACGCATCAAGGGTTCTCAACGGTGTAGCAGGTTTGGTCTCGGTGCCATTTGCCGGTGTCTGTGACGCAGTGGTGTTGAATGAGTTGTCGGCTGACATCTGAAAAAAAGTAAGACCGCATGATGGCCGTGCGGTTGGGGACGAAATTGACAGTGCGAAAAATGGGGCACTGTTCGTGCCGAATGCACCTGTCAAACTGGCGTGGGCTTTCAAACAACTGAATGCCGATGCGCCCGGGCGTGAGGCTGCGCTCTGTGCCATAGGTCACGATGCAGGTTTTTGGATCGACAAAAGGCAATTCAATCAATTCATTGAAATAGTTCATTTCAGCGACCACCAATTCAAGAAACCAGGGCGCAACAATGCCTGAACATTCGTAGTAGTCGATCTTGTCATTGTTGTAAACCACCTCGCCCAATGGCTTGTTGTCCTTGGACAAGCGCAGCATCGGGTCCTTGCCCGAATTAGGCGGACGTACTTGTGAAGCACGAGGCGCTTCATCTTGGCCTTCTTGACTCTCTACACCTTCATTCAAAACCGCTTGCACCCGGCGTGAAAAATTCTCTTCTTCTTGTGGGGTGGCCGAACGCTTTTCAGGGATGGGTTTGAACTTGGGTTCAGCGGCAGGCTTGTCTTCAGAACAAGCTGTCAAGCCCACAAGCATGAGAAATGCAAGCGACCGGATGTGAGAAGTTTTGAGCATGGTCATCATTGGAAATGGCATGCAGGGTATTATCAACTTAAGGACCGCTTGGCCAGGTCGATCTAGAAGCAACCATGACTATTTCAATTCAATCCTTTATACCTACTTTGGCTGCTGCCATGGCGCTGACCATGGTGGGGTGTGGGGGAGGGAGCTCGGTAGCAGTGGTCCTACCTAAAACAACAACAACCTATTCCACAGGGTTAAGTTCTCCCAAGCACATGGTGTTTAGGAATAGCAATCTCTTCATTGCAAATCAAAATTCTGACAGTATCAAAATTGCTGAGACCTTTGAAAATTACCTTTTTCTTTCAGGATTTAGACCCATAGGAATGGCATTAAACGGAACCGATATTTTTTCTACTGGTGTAGATTCAAATACGGGGCAAGTTGTATTTAAAAATTCAACTATCGCCTCAATTGTCCCAACTGGTGGAAATAATTTTTATGGTTTAACTTTTTCTGGCAATTTTCTATACGTGGCTGAAGTCAGTCCTCCTCAAATTGTCAAGTATCAGACTGCAAACAATTTCGACTCGACCTCGATCAACCAGATCTTCACAATTACCAATGGTTCTCCACAAGGGATGGGTTCATACGCATCGGAAGTTTATGCAACAGTCTCAGATACAGGTGTTTCAACCAACAACAGTGTCATCAAGCTTACTGCTGGTGGCTATCAAGTGTTGACTTCTTGGGGCACATTCAATCTTCCAAATGCAATCGTC
>JBIIPF010000069.1:0-7686 GCA_044342755.1 Limnohabitans sp.
ACTTTTTGAATGTCTGTTTCAGCACGTTTTTGATCGTCTTCTGACGCGAGTTTGTCTTTGACGAGTTTCTTCACCGCTTCGTTGGCATCGCGGCGCAAGTTGCGAACCGCTACTTTGGCGTTTTCACCCTCGCTGCGCACAATTTTGGTCATCTCTTTGCGGCGCTCTTCGGTCATGGGCGGCATGGGGACGCGGATCAGGTCGCCCATGGAGGCTGGGTTCAATCCCAGATCGCTTTCCCGAATGGCTTTTTCAATTTTGGGGCCAAGACCCTTTTCCCAAGGTTGAACGCTGATGGTGCGAGCGTCTAACAAAGTGACATTGGCCACCTGCGTCAAGGGTGTGGGGTTGCCGTAGTACTCGACCATCACCGAGTCGAGCATGCCTGGGTTGGCACGGCCAGTGCGGATTTTCGACAAGCCATTGGTGAAGGCCGTAATGGACTGGTCCATTTTGGTGGCGCTGTTTTGTTTGATCTGGTTGATGTCCATGATTCAATTCTCCTGCGGTGTCTCTTCAAGCTCAAGCAAAGACCAAAGTGCCTTCGTCTTCACCCATGACGACACGCTTGAGCGCGCCGTGCTTGAAGATGGAAAAAACGGTGATGGGTAATTTTTGATCGCGACACAGTGCAAAGGCTGTGGCGTCCATGATGCCCAAGTTGCCTTTGATGGCATCGTCGAAACTGATGCGACTGTAGCGGGTGGCTGTCGGGTCTTTGTTGGGGTCAGCCGTGTAGACACCATCCACCTTGGTGGCCTTCAAGACCATGGCTGCACCTATTTCTGCTCCGCGCAAGGCCGCTGCTGTGTCGGTGGTGAAGAAGGGGTTACCGGTACCTGCGGCAAACACCACCACTTTGCCCTCTTCCAAGTACTGCAAAGCCTTGGGCCGCACATAAGGTTCAACCACCTGCTCGATGCCAATGGCCGACATGACGCGGGCCACCAAGCCCGCTTTGTTCATGGTGTCAGCCAAAGCCAAGGCATTCATGACGGTGGCCAACATGCCCATGTAGTCGGCGGTGGCACGGTCCATGCCCACAGAGCCACCGGCCACGCCACGGAAGATGTTGCCCCCGCCAATGACCACCGCCACTTCGACGCCCATGTGGGTGATTTCTGCGATCTCTTCAACCATGCGAACAATCGTGGCGCGGTTGATGCCGAAGGCGTCATCGCCCATCAAAGCTTCACCGGACAACTTGAGCAAAATACGTTTGTAAGCTGGTTGAATTGCGGCCATTGATTTCTCCATCTGGTTCAGAGTTTAACGAGTTGCAGGCATAAAAAAGGGGACTGTTGTCCCCTTTGATTGATGCTGTCAGGCTGACTGTTTGGCGGCGGCGACTTGGGCGGCCACCTCGGCCGCGAAATCATCGACTTTGCGCTCGATGCCTTCACCCACCACATACATGGTGAAAGACTTCACCGTGGTCTTGGTGGCTTGCAACATTTGTTCAACCGTTTGCTTGTCGTTCTTCACAAAAGGCTGATTGAACAAAGACACTTCTTTCAAGTACTTTTGCACAGCGCCTTCAATCATCTTGGCAGCGATGTCAGCAGGCTTGCCAGACTCGGCTGCTTTGGCGGTGGCCACTGAACGCTCCATGTCGATCAGTTGGGCAGGCACGTCGGCACTGGTCAGGGCCACAGGCTTCATGGCCGCCACGTGCATGGCGACGTCACGTGCAGCGGTTTCTTCGCCGGTGAACTCGACCACCACACCAATGCGGGTGCCATGCAGATAAGCGGCAAGTTGTTGATCGCCACCGAAATATTGGAAGCGGCGAAAGCTCATGTTCTCGCCAATCTTGCCAATCAAGCCTTTGCGCACATCTTCCAAGGTGGGGCCAAAGCCGTCTTGGGCATGGGGCAAGGCGCCCAAAGCGTCGATGTCAACAGGATGGTGTTTGGCAATCAACTCGGCTGCAGCTTGCGCCAAGGCCAAGAAGCTGTCGTTCTTGGTGACGAAATCGGTTTCGCAATTGACTTCCAACAGGGCGCCGGTTTTGCCGTGGATGGCGGTGGCCACCACGCCTTCAGCGGTGACACGGGCAGCGGCTTTGCTGGCTTTGCTGCCCAACTTGACGCGCAACAACTCTTCGGCTTTGACCAAATCGCCTTCGGCTTCGGTCAAGGCTTTCTTGCATTCCATCATGGGGGCATCGGTTTTGGCACGCAACTCGGCGACCATGCTTGCAGTGATAGCTGCCATAAAAACTCCTCGGTTTCAGTTCAATGTGTGTTGTTCAAGAGGGGGTGCGAAAAAGGGGCCACGCGAGCCCCTTGTGCTGATAGCCCAGGGGCCATCAAGCTTGTGCATCCACCTCAACGAATTCGTCTTGGCCTTCAGCCACGGCTTTGACCACGTCGTTCACGGCATTTGCACGGCCTTCCAAGATCGCGTCGGCGATGCCACGCGCATACAAGGTGACTGCTTTGGAGGAGTCATCGTTGCCAGGAATGATGTAGTCGATGCCTTCGGGCGAGTGGTTGGAATCCACCACGCCGATGAGTGGGATGCCCAATTTTTTGGCTTCAGCGATAGCGATTTTGTGGAAGCCCACGTCAATCACAAAGATCGCATCGGGCAAAGTGACCATGTCTTGGATGCCACCGATGTCTTTTTCCAATTTTTCCAACTCGCGCATGAACATGAGTTGTTCTTTTTTGGACATGGCATCCAAACCAATTTCTTGTTGCGCCTTCATGTCTTTCAAGCGCTTGATGGATGTTTTGACGGTTTTGAAGTTGGTCAGCATGCCGCCCAACCAGCGTTGGTCGACAAAGGGAACGCCTGCACGCTTGGCTTCGGTGGCAATGATTTCGCGCGCTTGGCGTTTGGTGCCGACCATCAGGATGTTGCCGCGGTTGGACGCCAGTTGCTTGGCGAACTTCATCGCATCCTGGAACATGGGCAATGTTTTTTCCAGGTTGATGATGTGGATTTTGTTGCGATGACCGAAGATGAACGGGGCCATCTTGGGATTCCAGAAACGGGTTTGGTGGCCAAAATGCACACCGGCTTCCAGCATTTCGCGCATGGATGTAGACATGGATAACTCCTGAAGGTTGTTTCTAAAAGCCAGTTCATCATTGCCCGAGGGCAACACCTTTTGGAACTGGTTTGGGATTTACTTCGGTGAGATTTACAAAAAGTAATTCTTTCCACTAAAGCCAAACAATTCTAACATAGCCAGAGTGGCTGATTATCCTGCAGAAGCCCTCAGCCGCGACCAACAAAGGGCATGTTGGTGGCCATCACCGTGTGAAACAAGACATTGGCCGACAGTGGCAGGTTGGCCATGTACAAAATAGATTGACCCACATGGTCCACATCCATCAACGGTTCGGGCTTGACGTCGCCGTTGGCTTGCTTGACGCCACGCGCCATGGGTGCGGCCATTTCAGTGCCCGCGTTGCCAATGTCAATTTGACCCACCGCAATTGAAAACGCACGACCATCCAAGGCGGCCGTTTTGGTCAAGCCAGTGACGGCGTGTTTGGTGGCGGTGTAGGCAATCGAATTGGGGCGCGGCGCGTACGCAGAAATGGACCCATTGTTGATGATGCGACCACCCATGGGTTGCTGCTTTTTCATGATGGCGAACGCTTGTTGCAAGCAATAGAACATGCCGTTCAAGTTGATGTCCACCACATTGCGCCATTGCTCGATGGTCAATTCATCCAAGGGCACGGGGGGTGCGCCCACACCAGCGTTGTTGAACAACAAATCCACCCTGCCCCACGCTTTGGCGGTTTCATCAAACAAGGCTTTGACTGAATCAGGGTGGGCCACATCGGTGGGCACCACCAAGCATTGACTGGCCAGACCGCTGTCTTGAGCCAAGTCTTTCAGGGGTTGTTCTCGCCGACCCGCCAACGCCACATGCCAGCCGTCCTTTAACAAAGCCAGGGCGGCAGCTTTGCCGATGCCGGTGCCGGCTCCTGTGACGATGGCGATTTTGGGTTGGGACATGGCGGGCATCCTTTCAGGGTCTGCGCTTGGGTTTGTGGTTTTTCTGAGGTTTGGCTGCAGCTTTTTTCACAGCCTCGGTCAAGCTTTGGGGCTTGGCCTCTTTTGCCGAGCTTTGTTTTTTCGGCGAAAGCCGTTTGCTGCCCTTTTTTTCAGGCGCAGATGGTAGTGGATTTTTTCGCTTGGACGCCTTGTCCGACATGTCTGCGCCGGGTTCTTGCACCCAGCGGAAATCGATTTTGCGGCCATCCAAATCCACGCGGCTGACCTGCACCCGCACCCGCGCACCAATGGCATAACGAATACCTGTGCGCTCGCCACGCAGCTCTTGACGGGCTTCGTCGAACCGGAAGTAGTCGCCACCCAATTCGGTGATGTGCACCAAACCTTCCACGTACATGGCATCCAAGGTGACAAACACACCGAAACTTGTGACGGCAGAAACTGTTCCGCTGAAATCTTCACCCAAATGTTCGCGCATGTACTGGCATTTCAGCCATGCTTCCACATCTCTGCTGGCCTCATCGGCACGGCGTTCATTGGCACTGCAGTGCAAGCCTGCGGCTTCCCAAGCTTGCTGTGCAGGTGAGGCTTTGACGGGTGCAGTTTTGCGTTGCGCCAGTTTGGATTGCGCCGACAAACGTCGGGCCAATTTGGCGTGGGCCTCGCCGGGCGTGGGCAAGGCTGGCAATTGGTACTTTGTTCCACTCAAGATGGATTTGATAACGCGGTGCACCAGCAAGTCGGGATAGCGGCGAATGGGGCTGGTGAAGTGGGTGTAAGCGGGGTAAGCCAAACCGAAGTGACCGCTGTTGATGGGTGTGTAAATCGCTTGCTGCATCGAGCGCAACAACATGGTGTGGATTTGCTGTGAATCGGGGCGGTCTTTGCTGGCCTGCGCGATGGCTTGGAATTGACCAGGGCTGGGGTCTTCGCTCAAGGTGGCCGAGACACCCAAAGCCCGCAAGTAGTTGCGCAGAATTTCTCGTTTCTCGGGCGTGGGGCCTTCGTGCACCCGAAACAGCGACGGGTGCTTGCTTTGCAAAATGAAGTCGGCGCTGCACACGTTGGCTGCCAGCATGGCTTCTTCAATCAATCGGTGGGCTTCGGTGCGCACACGCGGCACAATTTTCTCAATGCGCCCGTTCTCATCGCACACAATTTGGGTTTCGGTGGTTTCAAAGTCCACCGCACCCCGCTTCAAACGCGACTGCAGCAGGCTGCGGTAAACATCATGCAAGTGCATCAGGTCGGGCACACGTTCTTTGTACTTGGAAGCTTGTGGGCCACGGGTGTTGGACAAAATCGCCGCGACATCGGTGTAGGTGAATCGCGCATGGCTGTGCATCACCGCTTCGTAAAACTGGTAGGCATAGACCTGCCCTTCAGCATCGACCATCATGTCGCAGACCATGCACAGCCTGTCCACGCTGGGGTTCAGGGAACACAAACCGTTCGAGAGTTTTTCCGGCAGCATGGGAATCACGCGACGCGGGAAATACACGCTGGTGGCGCGCTCGTAAGCATCAATGTCGATAGCGCTGCCGTTATCCACATAGTGGCTCACATCGGCAATGGCCACCAACAAACGCCATCCGGGCGTGGGTCCTTTGGTCACGGGTTCGCAATACACCGCATCATCAAAGTCTCGAGCGTCTTCACCATCAATGGTGACCAAGGGAATGTCGCGCAAGTCGATGCGGTTGCGAGCATCTTTGGGGCCGACTTTGTCGGGCAAGGTTGCGGCTTGGGCCAAACAGGTCTCAGAGAAACGATGGGGCACACTGTATTTGCGCACCGCAATTTCAATCTCCATGCCAGGGTCATCCATCTCGCCCAACACTTCTTGCACACGGCCTACTGGCTGGCCAAACAAACTCGGTGGTTCGGTCAACTCGACCACCACCACTTGACCGACCGCTGCATTTCCGGTGGCACTTTTGGGAATCAAAATGTCTTGTCCAAAGCGGCGGTCCTCTGGGGCCACCAACCAAACACCGCTTTCTTGCAACAAGCGACCAATGATGGGTTGTGCAGGACGCTCTAGGATTTCAACAATGCGGCCCTCGGGTCGGCCCTTGCGATCAAGGCGTGTGACCTTGGCCAGCACCCGATCGCGGTGCAAAACAGCACGCATTTCATTTGGCGGCAAATAGATGTCAGCTTGCCCATCTTCACGCTGCACAAAACCGTGTCCATCGCGATGACCTTCAACGGTGCCCTGAAATTCTTCAGCAGGGACAGAATGGGTGGTGGTGCTTTTTTTGATATGATCCTCTGCTTTCCTGAAAGCCCAGGTGGCGGAATTGGTAGACGCACTAGTTTCAGGTACTAGCGAGTAACTTCGTGGGGGTTCGAGTCCCTTCCTGGGCACCAATCTTAACGGTCACTCAAAACGGCAGGCCAATCAAATCATGGCCTTGTGCATCAACGATGCGCACCTTTGTAAATTCACCGGTTTTGTATGTCTTACTGACTTTCTCGGGCGGCAACAAATGCACCACGCCATCAATCTCAGGCGCATCAGCATAGGTTCTGCCCACACCCCCTTGTTTGCCCATGCTCTTGGCACTGTCCACCAGCACTTGCATGGTCGAGCCAACGCGTGATTTCATTTTTTGAGATGACACGGCTTCAGCCACGGCCATGAAACGCGCTTGACGTTCTTCGCGCACAGCTTGCGGCAACATGCCCGGCAACGCATTGGCTGTGGCACCTTGAACAGGGCTGTAAGCGAAGCAACCGGCGCGGTCAATTTGCGCTTCTTGCACAAAATTCAAGAGATGCTCAAACTCGGCTTCTGTTTCACCGGGAAAGCCTGCAATGAAGGTGCTGCGCACGACCAACTGCGGGCACATCTCGCGCCACTTCAACAATCGCTCTAGGTTTTTCTCGCCATTGGCGGGTCTCTCCATGCGCTTCAACACATCGGGGTGGCTGTGCTGAAAAGGCACATCCAAATAAGGCAACACACGACCCGAGGCCATGAGCGGCATCAGGTGATCGACTGTGGGATACGGATAGACGTAGTGCAGGCGCACCCAGGCACCATGCGGCTGGGCCAAATCGGCCAGCGCTTCTACCAACTCAAGGGTTCTGGTCTTGAGAGGACGCCCATCGTGAAAACCCATTTGATAGCGCATGTCCACACCATAAGCCGAGGTGTCTTGGCTGATGACCAACAACTCTTTCACGCCCGACTCGAACAAAGCCTGCGCTTCACGCAACACATCGCCGATGGGACGCGACACCAAATCGCCGCGCATGGACGGGATGATACAAAACGCGCAACGGTGGTTGCAGCCTTCACTGATTTTCAAATAGGCATAGTGCTTGGGCGTGAGTTTGATGCCTTGGGCTGGCACCAAGTCGGTGAACGGGTCGTGCGGTTTGGGCAGGTGCAAGTGCACCGCATCCATCACCTCTTGGGTGGCGTGAGGACCGGTGACAGCCAACACACTGGGGTGCATGGATCGCACCAAGTTGCTGCCATCCTCTTGGGCTGTAGCGCCCAAACAACCCGTGACAATCACTTTGCCGTTTTCTGCCAACGCTTCGCCAATCGTGTCCAAACTCTCTTTCACCGCGTCGTCAATGAAGCCGCAGGTGTTGACGATCACCAAGTCGGCGCCAGCAAAAGTTTTGGAGGTTTCGTAGCCCTCGGCGCTGAGTTGGGTGAGGATGAGTTCGGAGTCGGTCAGGGCCTTG
>JBIIPF010000071.1:0-7616 GCA_044342755.1 Limnohabitans sp.
CGTTGCCCAGAGGTTGCAACACCAAGGGCAGCAACAGCAAAGCCACAGCCCACAGAAGGCAATGAAGAAGGCTTGTGGGCTTCATGGTCATGCCCGGTCTGCCACCCGTTCACCCAACAAGCCCGAAGGACGCAAGGTCAGTATCAGAATCAACACCACAAACGCAAAAATATCGGCATAGTGGCTGCCCAACACCCCGCCAGTGAGCTCGCCGATGTAGCCGGAGGCGATGGCCTCGATCAAGCCCAGCAGCAATCCACCCACCACCGCACCAGCCAAGTTGCCAATGCCGCCAAACACCGCGGCGGTGAATGCCTTCAATCCCGGCAAGAAACCCATGCCGTGCTGCACCGTGCCGTAGTTCGAGGCCCACATCACGCCTGCCAAGGCCGCCAATACCGCACCCATGATGAAGGTGGCTGAGATAACGGTATCGGGTTTGACGCCCATGAGTGTGGCCACGCTCGGGTTCTCAGCGGTGGCCCGCATCGCACGACCCAACCGCGTGCGGTGCACCACCCACATCAACACCGCCAAGGCCACGGCGGTCACGCCCAAAATCATCACCTGGGTTGGCGTGATGACCGCACCACCAAGGGCCAACGGCTCGCTGGGTAACAACGTGGGGTAAGCCTTGTGATTGGGTTTCCAAATCACCATGGCCAAGGTTTGCAACAAGATAGACACGCCAATGGCGGTGATAAGCGGCGCCAATTTGGGGGCGTTGCGCAACGGTCGGTAAGCGATTTTTTCGATGGCAAAGTTCAGCGCCGCCGCCGCTACACAAGCCACCAACAAGGCCATGATCAGCATGGCCCAACCTGGCAACCAAGGGGCCATGTCTTGCAAGATGCTGATCGTTGTCCAACTGACCAAGGCGCCCACCATCAGCACCTCACCATGCGCAAAATTGATCAGGTTGATGATGCCGTACACCATGGTGTAACCCAGCGCCAGCAAGGCATACATGCTGCCCAACACCAAGCCGTTGATGATTTGTTGCAGGAGGATGTCGATGATGCACTCCGGAAGGTGGGCGATTGTAGGCAAAAAAAAGCCCTCCACAGCGGGAGGGCTTACACGGATCACACGCTCAATCAGTCGTCAGCATAAATGTCCACATCTTTGGTTTCAGAGATGAACAAAGTGCCAATGACAAATGTGGCTCCAGCGATGATGATGGGGTACCACAAGCCGTTGTACATGTTGCCGGTTTGCGCCACGATGGCAAAGGCCATGGTGGGGAGCAAGCCACCAAACCAACCATTGCCGATGTGATAAGGCAAAGACATGGAGGTGTAGCGAATGCGGGTCGGGAACATCTCCACCAGCATGGCGGCGATCGGACCGTAAACCATGGTCACCAAGATCACCAAATACGTGAGGATCAAGGTCACCACCAGCAAATTGATCTTGGCCGGGTCTGCTTTGACGGGATAACCGGCCGCCTTGAGTGTGGCACTCAAGTTGGCGGAAATCACAGCATCGCGGCTTTTCTTTTCATCCGACAAGTTTTTCATGGCGTCTTCGGCTTTCTTCACCGCTTTGGCGTCCACAGGCACGGCAGCTTTCAACTCATTGAGTTTTTGCTCGGCCACTGCTTTGGCGGCGGCCACATCATCTGGTGTGACGATGGTGGAGATGACGGTGTCGCCGACTTTGATGACTGCAGGGGTGCCTGCAGGTGCGATTTCGTTCGAGTAACTCACTGAACTGGCGGCCAACTTTTGCTTGGCGATGTCACAGGATGATGTGAACTTGACCGTGCCCGTGGGGTTGAACTGGAAAGAACATTCAGCAGGATCAGCCACCACCACCACTTTGTTGGCTTGCTGGGCTGCATGCAAGTCAGGATTGGCAGCCTTGGTGAGTTGCTCAAAAACGGGGAAGTAGGTGAGCACGGCCAGCAAACAACCCAACATGATGATGGGCTTGCGGCCCACCTTGTCAGACAGGGCGCCGAAGATGATGAAGAAGGGTGTGCCAATGATCAAAGAGGCCGCCACAAACAAATTGGCGGTTGCACCATCGACTTTCAGGGCCTGGGTCAAGAAGAACAGTGCATAGAACTGTCCGGTGTACCAAACCACGGCTTGGCCAGCGGTCAAGCCGATCAAGGCCAAGATCACGATTTTCAGGTTTTTCCATTGGCCAAAGGATTCAGTCAATGGTGATTTGGAGGTTTTTCCTTCGGCCTTCATTTTCACGAAAGCGGGAGACTCGCTCATCGACAAGCGGATGTAGACAGACACGCCAAGCAACACGATGGACAGCAAGAAAGGAATGCGCCAGCCCCAAGCTTCGAAGGCTTCTTCACCCAAGGCGGTGCGGGTGCCCAAAATCACCAACAGTGACAGGAACAAGCCCAGCGTGGCCGTGGTTTGAATCCAGGCGGTGTAAGCACCACGCTTGCCGTGCGGCGCGTGTTCTGCCACATAGGTGGCAGCACCACCGTATTCCCCACCCATCGCCAAACCTTGCAGCAAGCGCAGGCCGATCAAGATGACTGGCGCAGCCACACCAATGCTGGCGTAGGTAGGCAAGATGCCCACAATGAAAGTGGACAAGCCCATGATCAGGATGGTCACCAAGAAGGTGTATTTGCGACCAATCATGTCGCCCAAGCGGCCAAAGAAGATGGCCCCAAACGGACGCACGATGAAACCAGCAGCAAAGGCCAAGAGCGCAAAAATGAAGGCAGAACCTGCGTCCAAACCGCTGAAGAATTGCTTGGCGATGATGGCGGCCAATGAGCCGTACAGATAGAAGTCATACCACTCAAACACGGTGCCGAGTGAGGATGCAAAAATCACTTTTTTCTCTTGCGACGACATTGGTCGGTCTTCATGCACGATGGCCATGGGGGTCTCCTGGTGATGCCCGCCTGATGGGGGGTCTGGCGGTATTCTCTAAGCCTGTGCTTGCCGGCGACTGACTCTAAACTGAACCTTTGCTGACAATCCAAGGGCAAACCCGAATCCGGCATTTCACGATGCGAATTAAGGGCGCTTGCGCTCCAGGGTTTTGGGCAAATCCGAGCATTCATTCCAATGGCCACCTTTGAACCATTCACCGCCTTGCAAGTAATCGCGCAGCATCGGCAAAGCATCTTGGCCCCAAAATAATTTGTCATCCACTGTGATGCAGGGCACACCAAACACCCCCGCCTCAATCGCTGATTGGGTGGCTTCGCGCAGCTGCGTTTTCACCGAGTCAGCATTCGGGTCGCGTGCTGGGGCCAAACGCGCTTGCAAGGCGGCTTGACGTTGCGGGTCGGAGGCTTCTAAGCCTTCGCACCAGACGTGTTCAAACAACTGCTGGCAGACAAATCGATTGGGTTGACCGTGTTCATCGCAAGCAGTGGCCAAACGCAACAGCCCCAGTGGGTTGAAGGGATGGCTGGCGGGCATGCGCAAGGGACAGCCTTGTTGCTGCGCCAACCACAGCACTTGGCGGTAGGTCCAAAGTCGTTTCGCTGGGATTTCAGCAGGACCGAGTTGCCCATGGTGCTGCAACACCGCGCCAAACAAGATGGGTTGGTAACGCACTTGGTAGCTCAAACCCTCCAAGGCTTTAGGCAAGGCATGAAACGCCAAGTAGGCATAGGGGCTGATGAAGTCCACATAAAAGGTGAGTTGGTGCATGCTCAAACCCCAGCGCTGTGTTGATCAATCTGAATGCCGATGCGCTGCCACACCAAGCGTTGTTCAGCTGGCGTGTACACCGACCAATGGGCGATCTCATCCAAGCTGCGCAGACAGCCCCAACACGAATCAGCGTCGGGTTTCATGATGCACACCGACATGCACGGCGATGCACAGGCCGCATTCACAGGGCCAGCTTGCACCTGCTGCCAGCGTTGGCGCAAACTGGGCCATGGCGTCATCATGCGGCGGCCACTTCCAAACGCAGCAAGGGCGCGCCTTCGGTCACTTGATCGCCTGGAACAAACAACAACTCGGCCACGGTTCCGGCGGCTGGTGAGGCCACGGTGTGCTCCATCTTCATGGCCTCCATCACGGCCAAAGCTTGACCAGCAGCCACCGTGTCGCCTACCTTCACGGCAAATGACAAGAGCTTGCCAGGCATGGGCGCGGACAAATTGCCACCCGCGGCAGCATCTTGCACCACATGCGCAAGCGGATCCACCCATTGCACTACACCGTTGCCGACATCAGCAAAGACATGGACACTGCCCTGCACCAGGTAAGCATGCGCACGCCAACGCTGGCCACCCCACAGCATGTCGCAGGTGTGGCCTTGCCAGTGTGCGGAGAAACTGTGGACCTGTCCATTGATCAGCAATTGAGCCGGACCATGGCTGTGCGTGGTCAACGCCGCTAGGTGCTTTTCTTCGCCATGTTGAAAGTCAAAGCGACGCGTGTTGTGTCCTTGGAGGCACCAGCCATCGGTGCGCGACCAAGGGTCTTGCCATCCTGCTTGATGGGATTGTTCGCCCTGTAGCAAAGCCGCGACCGAAGCGGCGATCAGCATGGGTGTGGGCAGGCTTTGTTGTTTGAAGAGGACGGCTTTTTCGCGCTCGATCAAGGCGGTGTCGAGCTGAGCCAGGGCAAAAGACTTTGACCGCAACACGTGGCGCACAAAAGCCACGTTGTTGGCCACGCCCACAATGTGCAATTGAGACAACGCTTGATCAAGTCGCGCCAAAGCTTGTTCGCGGGTGTCCCCGTGCACAATCAGCTTGGCGATCATCGAGTCGTAATGCGGGCTGATGTCGTCGCCTTCTCGCACGCCACTGTCAAGTCGGACATCGCCCAGACTGAATCGCTGCGCGGTAGGACTGCGCAGCACAGTCAAATGCCCGGTGGCTGGCAAGAAGTCGTGATCGGGCGACTCGGCGCAAATACGCGCTTCAATCGCATGGCCGTGCACCTTCACCTGGTCTTGCGTCAGCGGCAAGGACTCGCCCGCCGCAATGCGCAGTTGCCACTCGACAAAGTCCAAACCAGTGACCGCTTCTGTGACCGGATGCTCTACTTGCAATCGGGTGTTCATTTCCATGAAAAAGAAATCCATGCCCTGCTCGGTCTGCTCGACGATGAATTCCACCGTGCCAGCGCCCACATAGTTGACGGCTTTGGCCGCCGCCACGGCTGCCGCACCCATGCGTTCGCGCAATGCATCGCTCAAGCCCGGTGCGGGAGACTCTTCCAACACTTTTTGATGCCGGCGTTGCACCGAGCAATCGCGTTCGTGCAAATGAATCAAGTGGCCTTGTTGGTCACCAAAGACCTGAATTTCAATGTGCCGTGGACGTTGCACGTATTTTTCGATCAGCACCGCTTCGTCACCAAAACTGCTGCGGGCTTCACGTTGACACGAGGCCAAGGCTTCGGCGAAATCTGCGGCCTGCTGCACGATGCGCATGCCTTTGCCGCCACCGCCTGCGCTGGCCTTGATCAACACTGGGAAACCAATGCGTTGCGCTGCCTGCGCCAGCATCTGTGGGTCTTGGTCTGCGCCGTGGTAACCAGGCACCAAGGGCACACCGGCTTTTTCCATCAGTTGTTTGGAGGCGGCCTTCAAGCCCATCGCTTGTATCGAAGCCGACGAGGGCCCAATGAACACCAACCCTGCTTGAGCGCAGGCGTTGGCGAAGTCGGCGTTTTCGCTCAAGAAACCATAGCCCGGGTGAATGGCTTGCGCGCCGGTTTTCAGTGCCGCTTCCAAAATACGTTGCCATTGCAAATAACTGTCTCGCGGCGCATTGCCGCCGATGTGAACCGCTTCATCACACGCCTGCACATGGGCAGCTTGCGCATCGGCATCAGCGTAGACAGCCACCGTGCGCACCCCCAAGCGTTGGGCTGTGGCAGCGACGCGGCAGGCAATTTCGCCCCGGTTGGCAATCAGGATTTTGCTGAACATGGTCAGTAACGCTTGGCCACTTCTTCCAACATGACCTCCGTGGCACCGCCGCCAATGGCCAGCACGCGGGCATCCCGCCACAAACGCTCAATGGGCGCTTCGCGCATGTAGCCCATGCCGCCCCAAAACTGCAAGCATCCACCGACCACTTCATTCACCAATTCGCCCGTGAGCGACTTGAGCATGGACACCTCTTGCACGATGTCATGGTCTTGCGTGACCGACCAGGCACAGTGGTACATGAATTCGCGGGCGGCACGGGTTTTGGCGTCCAGCATGGCGATGCGTTGGCGAATGTGCTGCATCTCCCACAGCGACTTGCCAAAGGCTTGGCGCTGACGGACGTAGTCGAGGGTGAGTTTGATCGCCTGTTGGCAATGACCCACGGCCATGGCCGCCAAAGCGATGCGTTCGGTTTGCAGGTTTTTCATCAAGGCATAAAAGCCTTTGTCTTGCTCGCCCAGCAAAGCCTCGGGACCCAAGCGCACGTTGTCCAACACCAACTCGGCCGTGTCAGAACACAACCAACCGGTTTTGTCTAAAGAGCGACCCACGCTGAAACCGGGTGTGCCTTTTTCAACGATGAACATCGACATCTGGTGTTTGCCGGGGCCGGTCTTGGCGGCCACGAAATACAAGTTGGCATGCACGCCATTGGTGATGAAAATTTTGGTGCCGTTGAGCACCCAGTGGTCACCTTCTTTTTTGGCGGTGCTGCGCATGCCTGCCAAGTCAGAACCAGCACCGGGCTCGGTCATGGCCACCGCGCAAATGGTGTCGCCCGCAATGATGCTGGGCATGTACTTGGCTTTTTGCGCCTTGGTACCCGCATGGTGCAAATGCGGGCTGGCCATGTCGGTGTGCACTAGCACACTCACAATAAAACCGGCAAATGTGGATTGCGACAAGGCCTCGGCAAACACCAGATTGGTCAGGGCATCGGCTTCGGCACCGCCATAGTCACTCTCGAACATCAAACCAAAAAAGCCCGCATCGCCCATTTTTTTCAAAACATCACGGGGCACCTTGCCGGTCTTTTCCCATTCGAGGCCATAGGGCTCGACCTCGCGCTCTAGGAAGCGCTGCATTTGGTCGCGCAGGGTTTGGTGTTCGGGCAAATGGTAGATGTGGTTCATGTTGAGTTGACTCAATTTACATGCGGAAAACACCGAATTGGGTGTCAGCGATGGGCGCGTTCAAGGAGGCTGACAGCGCCAGCGCCAACACCCGTCGGGTGTCGGCAGGGTCGATCACGCCGTCGTCCCACAAACGGGCACTGGCGTAATAAGGGTGCGATTGGTGGGCGAATTGGTCCAGCAAGGGTTGTTTGAATGCGGCTTCTTCTTCAGCGCTCCACGTACCGCCTTTGGCTTCGATACCGTCGCGGCGCACGGTGGCCAACACGCTGGCAGCCTGCTCGCCACCCATGACGCAAATGCGGGCGTTGGGCCACATCCACAAAAACCGCGGATTGAATGCGCGCCCGCACATGCCATAGTTGCCCGCGCCATAACTACCGCCAATGATGAAGGTGAACTTGGGCACTTGGGCACTGGCCACCGCCGTCACCATCTTGGCGCCATGCCGAGCAATGCCCTCGTTTTCATACTTGCGACCCACCATGAAGCCGGTGATATTTTGCAAAAACACCAGGGGAATTTTGCGTTGGCAGCACAACTCGATGAAGTGCGCTCCTTTTTGAGCCGACTCAGAAAACAGGACGCCGT
>JBIIPF010000072.1:0-7603 GCA_044342755.1 Limnohabitans sp.
GGTGTATTCGATGCAAATCAGCAACACGCTAAGCCACTGATGTGAACGAACACTTTGCGTTTTAGCTTTAAACAACCATAATCAGAAGAATGGAATCATCGTCATGTTGACCTGGGAAGAAGAAGCAATCCCCCAAGCGCCAAGCGCAACCCAAGGTGGCTTTCACAGTCACCCGAATCAGTCACCCCTCACTGAATCCTCATTGCCTGTAGCACCACGTGTGCTCAATGACGGCGCTGTTGTGAACACGCCCGCTGTAGATGCACCCTCCATTGTTTCCAACGCTTCGGCACGTCGTGTCAATGCCGCTGACAAGCGCATCATCAATGGTCGAACCGACGTCAACCAGTTGGTCCCCTTCAAATACAAGTGGGCCTGGGAGAAATACCTGGCCACCTGCGCCAACCACTGGATGCCGCAAGAAGTGAACATGACCCGTGACATCGCTTTATGGAAAGACCCCAATGGTCTGACCGAAGACGAGCGGCGCATCATCAAACGCAATCTAGGCTTTTTTGTGACAGCAGATTCTTTGGCGGCCAACAACATCGTGTTGGGCACTTACCGACACATCACGGCGCCCGAATGCCGACAGTTCTTGCTGCGCCAAGCCTTTGAAGAAGCCATTCACACCCACGCCTACCAGTACATCGTTGAATCTTTGGGTTTGGACGAAGCTGAAATTTTCAATGCCTACCAAGAAGTTCAGTCCATCCGCGACAAGGACGAGTTTTTGATCCCGTTCATCGACGCGATCATGAATCCCCATTTCCACACAGGCACACCCGAAACCGACCAAACTCTTTTGAAATCTTTGATCGTGTTTGCTTGCCTCATGGAAGGTTTGTTCTTCTATGTGGGCTTCACCCAAATTTTGGCTTTGGGACGTCAAAACAAAATGACAGGTGCTGCTGAGCAATACCAATACATCCTGCGAGATGAGTCGATGCACTGTAATTTCGGTATCGACCTCATCAACCAAATCAAGTTGGAAAACCCCCATTTGTGGACATCCGAATTCAAAGCCGACATCAACGAACTTTTCCACAAAGCGGTTGAGCTCGAGTACCGTTATGCCGAGGACACCATGCCGCGCGGCGTTCTGGGCATGAATGCCTCTATGTTCAAGGGCTATTTGCGTTACATCGCCAACCGTCGGGCCACACAAATTGGATTGGACGCCTTGTTCCCCAACGAAGAGAACCCCTTCCCTTGGATGAGCGAGATGATCGACCTGAAAAAAGAACGCAATTTCTTTGAAACCCGCGTCATCGAGTACCAAACTGGTGGCGCTCTGTCTTGGGACTGAACGAGCATGGAAGTATTCTGTTTTTGGCAAACACAAACGCTGAGTCATTCAGCGTTGAGTCTGTCAACAACAACCCCCGTTCATGGTGTTGAACTTCGGTTCAGCACCATGAATCACTTGGCTGCAGGAGAAGGGGCCAAGTGTTTTGAACCAACGATCTAAGATCTTGATCTAGGAGTATCTAATGGCAACTGCAAAAAAATCCGCTGCAAAAAAACCAGCAGCAAAAAAACCAGCAGCAAAAAAAGCTGCTGCCAAGAAACCTGTCGCTAAAAAAGCAGCAGCTAAAAAGCCCGTAGCCAAGAAAAAGGTTGCAGCTAAGAAGCCCGCCGCTAAAAAAGCAGCAGCTAAAAAGCCCGTAGCCAAGAAAAAGGTTGCAGCCAAGAAGCCCGCCGCTAAAAAAGCAGCAGCTAAAAAGCCCGTAGCCAAGAAAAAGGTTGCAGCCAAGAAGCCCGCCGCCAAAAAAGCAGCAGCTAAAAAGCCTGCAGCCAAGAAAAAGGTTGCCGCTAAGAAGCCTGCCGCTAAAAAAGCAGCGGCCAAAAAACCAGCTGTAAAAAAAAAGCCAGTAGCCGCTAAAAAACCAGCAGCCAAACCCCACAAGGCGGCTGCTCCGGCAGTTCACCATGTGGCGCAAACCACATTGAATCCTCAAGCTGCTTGGCCGTTTCCAACAGCCAGCAAGCCCTGAGCTTCAAACGGTATTTGCCTACAACCCGGTGTTTAACCACACCGGGTTTTTTTATGCCAACACATAGTTTTGTGGGCCGCGGCTGGCGATTTTCAACGCGCCCATTTTGTTACCCAACTCTGCGCATCGCACCAAGTCCCAAGCTTGGTCCAAACCAAACAACAAGGCGCTTCGCCAAGCGTCACCGCAGCCTGTGGGATCGACAACTGCAGTGGGTTTGACTGGTGCGACCAAGGTTTTCTGTCGGTCTTGCCAGACTTCACAACCATGGGCTCCCAAAGTGATGACCAAGCCTTTGACTTTGCTGGAGATCTCCGCTGCATCCCAGCCCGTGCGCTCGGTCAACATCTTGCCTTCGTAGTCGTTCACTGTCACCCATGTGGCTTGGGTGATGAAGTGGCGCAAGCTGTCGCCATCAAACATGGGCAAACCTTGACCAGGATCGAACACGAATGGAATGCCAGCTGCCGCAAATTGTTCGGCATGTTGAATCATGGCGTCACGCCCGTCAGGGGAGACGATTCCTAAGCTGATGTCGGATCGCTTCTGAACTTGAGTGGTGTGCGCTTGCATCATGGCACCAGGATGGAACGCCGTGATTTGGTTGTTGTCCAAGTCGGTCATGATCATGGCTTGCGCGGTGTAGTTGTCACTGACCATCTTGACAAAGTCTGTGGCGATGCCTAAATGTTTCAAGCGGTTCATGTAGCTTTCACCATCATTGCCCAAAGTGGCCATGGGCAGGGGCACGCCTCCCAACAGCTTCAAGCCGTAGGCCACGTTTCCGGCACAGCCACCGTAATCACGTTGCAATTGCGGCACCAAAAAAGACACATTCAAAATGTGCAGTTGTTCTGGGAGGATTTGCTCTTTGAAGCGCCCCTCGAAATGCATGATGGTGTCAAACGCCAATGATCCGCAAATCAGCACAGCCATGGTGAGTCCTATTTCAAAAAAAGTCAGGGATAAAAAAGAAAAGCTCGGTAGCCTTGAACCAAAGGGCTGAAGCTTGAATCCAAGCTAAACCGCAATTCGAACGATTGTGCCCGACGGGATCGCAAAACATCATTCAGCCCAAGTGCTTGTGGCGCAAACACTTTGCGCACCACGGCCGCATCAGCGTCGTCCATCAAACTCAACTCCAACATGGGCGTGGCCAAAGCCCAATCGGATTGGTTTTTGATACTGCCGCTAAAGACATATTCATGGTTGCCCAAAGATTTGAAGCCGCCCGTTTCAATGGCCACTTGATTGGGCTCCATCGGCCACTGCAGCTCACAGCCAAGGCTTTGACACACAGCAAGCAAGACAGGTGTCAATTCAGGCATCTGGGCTCGCCACTGATGGCGATGAAACAGCATGGCTTGAAAGCAAAACAGCAATGCCAACAGGATTGACAAGCTGGCCCAAAGCCAAGGCTGAATCAGGGCTTGCGCAACCGGTAATGAGGGTGCAACACGCAAAGCCAATGGCAATTCAACCGGTTGATTCGCGGGTTTGTTCTCGTCCAGCTCGTACAGATGCTGGTCCACCTCAAACACATGCGCACAACGACCGCATCGAACCCAGGCATCGGCCGCGCTGTAATGCTCAGCTTGAATAGCAAAAGCGGTTTGACACTGAGGGCAAAGGGTGACGATGGCCATGGCCGAGTGAGAATCTATGAAAAACCAAAGCTTATCAAACAGCCTGCCCACGCATCAGCACCCAACCCTCTTGGGTATCGGCGACTTGTAAATTCAAATACGGTTGATAAGCTGCTTGAATGTCCATGATTTGACGCTCCAAGATGCCCGCCAACAACAAACTACCGCCCGTCTCGACATGACTGCACAACAAGGGTGCCAGTACTTTCAAGGGAGCCGCCAAGATATTGGCCACCACCAAAGGATAAACACCCACCGCGACTTCGGGCAATCCTAAATTCAAGTCAACCTGATTGGTCAAAGCATTGGCTTGTGCAGCAGTCACTGCATCGGGGTCAATGTCCACTGCATCTACAGATGCCGCACCCAACATGGCTGCACCAATGGCCAAAATGCCTGAACCACAACCGTAATCCAACACCCGCTGACCCTTGGGCGGGTGCTGGGCAATCCATTTCAAACACATGCGAGTGGTGGGATGGGTGCCTGTGCCAAAGGCCAAACCAGGATCTAAACGCAATACCCATTGCGCACCAGCAGGAGGTTCATGCCAGCTTGGCACCACCCAAAAACTTGGTGTGATGGGCACGGGTTCAAACTGCGATTGGGTCAAACGCACCCAATCTTGCTCAGGCACAGAATTGATATTGAGCAGGGTGCTGTTTTCAAAGAAGGGTTGCAAGGCCAAGAGTTTAGCGGCGTCCCTGGCGAGGGCTTCATCGGCAAACAAGGCAATCAGGTGCGAGCGCAGCCAACCTGCCGCAGGCGCTGGCATATTGGGTTCGCCAAACAAAGCTTGCTCTTGATCAGTGTGTGCATCGGCGTCTTCCACCGACACGCTCAAAGCATCCAATGCCATCAAGGCATCGCTGATCAATTCCACCTGATCTTGCGGACAATGCAGCCGAAGTTCAACCATCAGGGGGCTTGTCGAACTGCCAGCCACTCTTCCAAATAGTGGATGTTGGTGCCACCTGCCATGAAGCCCGCATCGCTCATCAACACACGGTGCAAGGCAATGTTGGTTTGAATCCCTTCAACCACAGTTTCACCTAAAGCGGTTCGCATTCGGGCCAAAGCATGTTCACGGTTGTCCCCATGCACAATGATTTTGCCAATCATGGAGTCGTAGTGAGAGGGCACGAAGTAGTTGGTATAAATGTGAGAGTCGACCCGCACACCTGGACCCCCAGGCGGATGCCACATGGTGACGCGACCCGGGGATGGTGTGAACTTGAAAGGATCTTCGGCATTGATGCGGCATTCAATCGCATGCCCTTTGATTTCGATTTGGCGCTGGGTGTAGGGCAGTTTTTGACCAGCTGCGGTCATGATTTGAGTTTTGACGATATCCACACCGGTGATGAATTCGGTGACAGGATGCTCCACTTGCACCCGGGTGTTCATTTCAATGAAGTAAAACTCGCCGTTTTCATACAAGAACTCAAAGGTGCCAGCGCCCCGGTAGCCCATCTTTTTACAGGCCGTCACGCATCGCTCGCCAATGCGCTCGATCAGCTTGCGAGCAATGCCTGGTGCCGGTGCCTCTTCAATCACTTTTTGGTGCCGACGTTGCATCGAGCAATCACGCTCACCCAGGTAAATGGCATTTTTGTAGTTGTCTGCCAAGATTTGAATTTCAATATGGCGCGGGTTTTGCAAAAACTTTTCCATGTACACCGCTGGGTTGCCAAACGCAGAACCCGCTTCGGTCTTGGTGGTTTGCACCGCATGGATGAGCGCTGCTTCGTTGTGAACCACGCGCATGCCCCGACCGCCACCGCCGCCTGCCGCTTTGATGATGACCGGGTAGCCCACCGCTTTGGCGATGCGGCGAATTTGCGCAGGATCATCTGGTAGTTCGCCTTCAGAGCCAGGCACGCAAGGCACACCGGCTTTGATCATGGCTTGCTTGGCCGACACCTTATCGCCCATCATGCGGATGGACTCGGGGGTGGGGCCAATGAACACAAAGCCGCTTTTCTCAACCCGTTCGGCAAAGTCGGCGTTTTCGCTCAAGAAACCATAGCCTGGATGAATCGCTTGGGCATCGGTGACTTCGGCCGCCGAAATAATGGCCGGCATGTTCAAGTAACTCAGTGAAGAAGCGGCGGGGCCAATGCAAACCGCCTCTTCTGCCAATTTGACATATTTGGCCTCACGGTCAGCCTCAGAATAAACCACCACAGCTTCGACCCCGAGCTCTTTGCAGGCCCGCTGGATGCGCAGCGCGATTTCGCCTCGGTTGGCGATCAGAATCTTTTTAAACATGCAACCCGCTCAGTCGATGATGAACATGGGCTGGCCGTATTCCACGGCTTGGCCGTTGCTGACCAGGATTTTGCTGACGGTGCCGCTGTGATCGGCTTCGATTTCATTGAGGATCTTCATGGCCTCGATGATGCAAATGGTGTCACCCGCCTGGACCACGCTGCCCACTTGGACGAAGGGTTTGGCCTCCGGGCCAGATGCACTGTAGTAGGTACCAACCATGGGGGACTTGACCGTGTGCCCGGTTTCCACCGCAGCTTCTGCTGATGCAGACAGTGCGGGGGTTGCTGGGGCAGCCGTGGCGGGGGCTGAGGCAACGGGCGGTGCGACAGACACAGGTGCCGCCATGACCACTGGCGCGCCAACTGGGCCTTTGACGATGCGAACCTTGCCTTCAGCTTCTGTGATCTCAAGTTCGGAGACATTGGACTCCGACACCAAGTCGATCAGGGTTTTGAGTTTTCTTAAATCCATGGATCTGGCAGTCTTCTGCTGTTAAAGAGGGTGTAATTTACACCATTTCAAAAAACCGACCTGACTGCTGGATCGGCACGCCTCGGTCAAACCCAAGACCGTATGTCACTTTCGGTGAGCTTGCCCAACTTTCGCATCTGTACCTCGCCTTGCGCATTCAACACCAAGGTAAAGGGCAAACCACCCGTGGCATTGCCCAAGTTTTTCATCAACTCGGTACCTTCCAAGCCAGCCATACCGATGGCGTATTCTACCGGATATTGCCCTAAAAACCGCTTCACCGCACTGGGTTGGTCTATTGCCAAACCAATCATTTGCCAGCTTTTAGACTTGTTTTCGCGAAAGAAGGCGTTCAATAACGGCATTTCTTCGACACAAGGGGTGCACCAGGTGGCCCAAAAATTCAACACCAATGGCTTTCCCTGGAAGTCAGCCAGCTTCAATGGGGTGCCGTCCGCTTGCTCAAAACTGGCCAACCAGAGGGCTTGCAAACTCGGGTCCGCCATTGTTTTTGGGGTGTGACGCCACCAGTTGACGCCGATGCCAGCCGCCAGAGCCGCCGCGGCCACGGCAAACAAGCGTCGTTTTGAAAGGGTGGAGGGGGGTGGTTTTTCAAGATCCATCAGGCATTGTCCAACAACTGGCGCAAGCTGGCCAAATCCCCACGAACCGCAAGCCCACGCTCATCAGGTTGCAAGGCCCCGCGCAAGTCGTCATAGTCGTAGACCATCAAATGCACACCAATGTCTTCATTCAAAGCCGGGCAAAGGCTGTGGATGCTCAAAGCGTCCACCTCTTCACCTTTGAAACCCTTGATGGCTTGGACATCGTAGCGCACCCCTTGGTCAATCAGCGACAGCTCTGCCGACTTGGGGTCGTCGCAAAACAATTGGATATAGATATCGGACAGGCGCGTGGCACTGCCTCGCCAAACAGCGCCGCTCAGGTGCGGGCGAAAAACTTGCAACCGCTCCATCCAAGTCAGCGCCAGCTCCCGAAGCGCCCGCAATTCTTGCGGCTGGGTGTCTGAGCAAAACAGCTTCAAATAATCGAACACCTCGTCTTCCAACATGTCGTTGGCAGGCAGTGGGCTGCGGCTGGGCAAACCCAATTCACGCAAGGCTCTGCGTTTGGCGGGTCCGTATTCCAAGCCTTCTTCCACCACCAAGCGGGCGGCAGTGGCGGCAATGGCTACTTTGACTTCCTGAGACATGG
>JBIIPF010000074.1:0-7578 GCA_044342755.1 Limnohabitans sp.
TGAGCGAAAGACCAGAAAAATGAGTCCCCATGGCGGGCGGCTCAAGCGTGAATTAATTCGAATCTGACCCCAGTTTCATCACAACCTTGACCCTTAGCCATGAAAAAAGCCCGCCGAAGCGGGCTTTTCAGCTCCAGCAAGCCAGCACAAAGCCAGCTTGCCAAAGAACCGAGGAGCTTACTTGCTCTCGGCAGCAGGTGCAGCAGGTGCCGCAGCAGGCGCATCCGCCGGTGCGCTGACCGCAGAAGGTGTGTCCACAACCGCTGGGGCCGCGATACTGCCGCCGTGGAAATGCATCATCACGGGCACGATCAGCAGCGCCACGATGTTGATGATCTTGATCAAGGGGTTGATCGCCGGGCCGGCGGTGTCCTTGTAGGGGTCACCCACGGTGTCGCCAGTGACGGCGGCCTTGTGGGTTTCAGAGCCTTTGCCGCCATGGTGTCCGTCTTCGATGTACTTTTTGGCGTTGTCCCAGGCACCGCCACCGGTACACATGGAAATCGCCACGAACAAGCCGGTGATGATGGTGCCCATCAGCAAACCGCCCAAAGCCGCTGGGCCGAGGATCAGACCAACCAAGATCGGCGCCACCACAGGCAACAAGCTGGGGATCATCATTTCTTTGATGGCGGCAGTCGTCAGCATGTCCACCGCGGTGTCGTACTCGGGCTTGCCGGTTCCGTCCATGATGCCCTTGATCTCCTTGAACTGGCGGCGCACCTCCACCACCACAGCACCTGCGGCGCGGCCCACGGCCTCCATCGCCATCGCGCCAAAGAGGTAAGGAATCAGACCACCGATGAACAAGCCGATGATGACATTGGGGTCGCTCAAGTCAAACTTGATTTGTGCGCCAAAGGCTTCGAGCTTGTGGGTGTAGTCGGCAAACAGCACCAGTGCGGCCAAACCAGCGGAGCCAATGGCGTAGCCTTTGGTCACGGCCTTGGTGGTGTTGCCCACCGCGTCCAGTGGGTCGGTGATGTCGCGCACGCTGGCAGGTAGCTCGGCCATTTCGGCAATGCCACCGGCGTTGTCGGTGATCGGGCCGTAGGCGTCCAAGGCGACCACGATACCGGCCATGCTGAGCATGGCTGTGGCCGCGATGGCGATGCCGTAGAGGCCCGCCAAATCAAAGGCGCTGTAGATGGCCGCGCAGACAAACAGCACAGGCCAAGCGGTCGAGCGCATGGACACGCCCAAGCCCGCAATGATGTTGGTGCCGTGACCGGTGGTCGATGCTTGTGCGATGTGCTGCACTGGCGCGTACTGGGTGCCGGTGTAGTACTCGGTGATCCAGACCAGCGCACCAGTCAAGATCAAACCAATGGCACAGGCGCCAAACAGTCCGCTGGCGCTCAAGGCCGTGCCATCGGGCAAGGCCATGGCTGTTGGGAACATGGACTGGGTGACAAAGTAAAAGGCAATCAAGGACAAGATGCCCGAGACGGCCAAGCCTTTGTACAGGGCAGGCATCACGTTGGTCATGCCGGGGCTGGCCTTCACAAAGAAGCAACCAATGATGGAGGCCACGATGGACACACCACCCAACACCAACGGATACAGCACCATGTTCGGGCCACCGGCACCGGCCAGCAAAGCGCCCAGCACCATGGTGGCAATCAAGGTGACGGCATAGGTTTCAAACAAGTCGGCGGCCATGCCAGCGCAGTCGCCGACGTTGTCACCAACGTTGTCGGCAATCACCGCAGGATTGCGCGGGTCGTCTTCGGGAATACCGGCTTCCACTTTGCCCACCAAATCCGCGCCAACGTCAGCGCCTTTGGTGAAAATGCCGCCGCCCAATCGGGCGAAGATGGAAATGAGTGAAGAGCCAAAGGCAAACCCGATCAGCGGATTGAGCAAGCCAGCCAGCGCTTTGCCGTCAGCTGGCACGCCAGCGCGGGTCAGGAACCAGTAAAAACCGGTCACACCCAAGAGGCCCAAGCCCACCACCAGCATGCCGGTGATGGCGCCGCCGCGAAACGCGACATCCAGCGCGGGTCCAATGCCTTTGGTGGCCGCTTGTGCGGTACGGACATTGGCTTTCACGGACACGTTCATGCCGATGAAGCCGCAAGCGCCAGACAACACGGCACCCAGCACAAAGCCCACGGCACTCAACGGGTCCAACACCCAGGCAATGAGGATGGCCAAGACCACGCCGACCATGGCGATGGTTTTGTATTGGCGAGCCAAATAAGCCGCTGCGCCAGTTTGAATTGCCGCTGCAATTTCCTGCATGCGGGCATTGCCTGCATCTTGGGAAAGAATCCAGCTGCGGGCCCAAAACCCGTAAATCACGGCGATGAAGCCGCAAATGAGCGCAAATACAAGCGCTGTAGAACCAGTCATAAGATCTCCTTGGATAGTTTCGCGATGAGGTGGGGCCACGCAACCGGTTGTTTGACACCACCACTGCGTTGCTTCCTCACACACTCACACCGAGGTTGATTGGCCAACTCGGCGAATGTAAGGGATTCGAATGACTCTTTTCCCAGAAACAGCCTGAGTGCGTCAGAAAAATCAGGGTAATTACTGACAAAATAGCGCAGTTTTTCATTTCCCTTTTCATTTCAAGAGATTTTCAACATGTCCCTCGACAACGTCACCGCTGGCAAGAACGCTCCCCACGAATTCAATGTGATCATCGAAATCCCGATGAACGCCGACCCGATCAAGTACGAAGTGGACAAAGAAACCGGCGCCATCTTCGTCGACCGCTTCATGAGTACAGCCATGCACTACCCCACCAACTACGGTTATGTGCCCAAAACCATCAGTGGTGACGGCGACCCGGTGGACGTCTTGGTCATCACGCCCGTGCCGCTCATTCCAGGCGTCGTCGTGCCGTGCCGCCCCATCGGCATTTTGAAAATGGAAGACGAAGCGGGCATGGACGGCAAGGTCTTGGCCGTGCCCACCGACAAAATTTTGTCCATCTACACCCAATGGCAAAAACCCGAAGACTTGAACCCGATGCGCTTGAAAACCATCGCGCATTTCTTTGAGCACTACAAAGATTTGGAGATCGGCAAGTGGGTGAAGATTTTGGGCTGGGAAGGCCCCGAGGCAGCACGTCAAGAAGTGCAGGACGGCATGAGCAATTACAAAAAAATCAAAGGCTGATCAGTCGCTGCGCTTGAACGGATTGCGCTCGTCCAAGTGCGCCATGTAGTTGTCCACGCCGCGGCCTTCGCGCGCTAAGAAATCGGCCACCGCCTGCGCAAAGCGGGGGTCGGCCAACCAGTGACCACTGTGGGTGCTGGTGGGCATCAAGGCCCGCGCCATCTTGTGCTCGCCTTGCGCACCGCCTTCAAAGCGTTGCACACCGTGTTCAATGCACCATTGCAATGGTTGGTAATAGCAAGCTTCAAAGTGCAAACAATCCACCCGCTCGGTGGCGCCCCAATAGCGGCCATAGGCCACGGCATCGTTGTGACCAAGGTGGTGGATGCCAATCAAACTGCTGGCCATGGGACTGCCGTTGCGCTCGGCAATGAACAACAACCAGTTGTGGGCCATGTCGGTTTGCATGGCTTTGAAAAAAGCGGGCGAGAGGTAGGGCGGGTTGCCGTGTTCTCGGTAAGTGCGCTCATAGCATTCATAAAAAAAGCGCCAATCAGCCGCAGAAATGTCGGCACCTAAGGACCACCGGAACGTGACGCCTGCTTCAGTGACTTTGCGCCTCTCTTGCCTGATTTTTTTGCGCTTCTCTTGGTTCAAGCTGCCCAGAAACGTTTCAAAGTCGGACCAGGCTTGGTTGTGCCAATGAAATTGCACGGTTTGGCGTTGCAGCAAGTCTTCTGCTTCGCAAGCCGCCATGTCAGCGGGGCTGCCAAACAACAGGTGCAAAGACGACAGATTTTCTTGGGCGCACCAAGCGATGACCGCTTGCAACAAGCGTTGCCGGGCAGGGGCATCCACGGCCAGCAATCGCGAGCCCGGCACGGGCGTGAAGGGCACGGCGATCAAGGCTTTCGGGTAGTACGCTAAGCCGTGTTGTTGATAGGCATTCGCCCAAGCCCAGTCAAACACATACTCGCCGTAAGAATGGTCTTTCAAATACAGCGGGCAAGCCGCGACAAGTTTGTCTTGATGCCACAAGGTGAAGTAGCGTGGCGTCCAGCCGCTGTCGGGCGTGGCGCTGCCACTCTCGTGCAGGGCTTGCAGGTAAGCGTGTTGCATGAAAGGGGTGGGGCAGTCTTGCTGTGCCAACAGATCGTCCCATGCGGCGGCGGCAATCTCTGCGGGGTGCGTGTGCACCTGAATGCCATAATCGTTCAGCTCTTTTTGCATTTCATTCATGACGCTTCAACTCAGTGTAGCCCAGCTCAATTTCACCGTCGGTGACATGCTGGGCAATGCCCACAAAATCATCGACGCCGCGCGCGCCGCGCACGAGCGCGGTGTGCGTTTGTTGGTCACGCCCGAACTCTCCATTTGCGGTTATGCCGCCGAAGATTTGTACCTGCGGCCGTCTTTCATCCATGCCTGTGAAGACGCACTCGATTTGGTGCGCGCCGAACTCGCCAACTTGGCCGGCATGCACGTGGTGGTGGGCCACCCCAGCGGCAACGACGAACGCACCCGCTCGGTGGCGGTGCAACACCGCTTCAACATGGCCTCGGTGTTTTGTGAAGGCCATCTGGTGGCCAGCTATGCCAAGCGCGAGTTGCCCAACTACCAGGTGTTTGATGAGCGCCGTTATTTCAAACCCGGCCACGACAGCTGCGTGTTCACGGTTCAAGGTGTGCGCATTGGCTTGCTCATTTGCGAAGACGCTTGGTTCGAGCAACCTGCCGTGGACACCCGCGACCACGGTGCACAACTGCTGGTGGTGATGAACGCCTCGCCGTTTCACCAAGGCAAATCGGGCGAGCGCGAAGATGCCATGCGCGAACGTGTGTTGGCAACCGGTTTGCCCATGGTCTATGCCCACATGGTGGGTGGCCAAGACGAGGTGGTCTTCGAGGGGCGCTCCTTTGCACTGCAAAGCAATGGCAGCTTGGCCGGCAGAGCACTCAGCTTTGCCGAAGACGCGTTTGATGTGTTGGCTGAACTCAACGCAGACCGTGTGCGTTTGAAAGCCTTGGTGCATCCGCTGCCCAACGCTTTGTCCGATGTCTGGCAAGCCTTGGTGCTGGGCGTACGGGATTACATCGGCAAAAACAAATTTCCATCGGTGCTGCTGGGCTTGTCGGGGGGCATCGATTCAGCCGTGGTGTTGGCCGTGGCGGTGGATGCCTTGGGCCCCGAGCGTGTTCGCGCGGTGATGATGCCCTCGCCCTACACGGCCGACATCAGCTTGACCGATGCGCGTGACATGGCCGAGCGCGTGGGCGTGCGCTACGACGAACTCTCCATCCTGCCGATGTTTGAAGATTTTTTGCAGACCTTGCAAGCCGACTTTGCCGACAAGCCGCTGGACGCCACCGAAGAAAACATCCAAGCGCGTATCCGCGGCACCTTGCTCATGGCCTTGTCCAACAAGCACGGTGGCATGGTGCTGACCACGGGCAATAAGAGTGAAATGGCCACCGGCTATTGCACGCTGTATGGCGACATGGCGGGCGGCTTTGCGGTCATCAAAGACGTGGCCAAAACCTTGGTCTACCAGTTGGCGCACTGGCGCAACGCGAACGACCCGTTTGGCCAAGGCTTGAACCTGATTCCCGAGCGCATCATCACCCGCGCCCCCAGCGCCGAGCTGCGCCCGGATCAAACCGATCAAGACAGCTTGCCGCCGTACGAGGTCTTGGATGCCATTCTGGCGATGTACATGGAGCAAGACCAAAGTGCCGAGCAAATTGAAGCGGCGGGCTACCACCGTGCCGATGTGGACCAGGTCATTCGGCTTATCCGCATCAACGAGTACAAACGCCGTCAAGCGCCCATCGGGGTAAGGATCACGCACCGCGCCTTTGGCAAAGATTGGCGTTATCCTATAACCAGCCTTTTCCGCGCCTGACGTTTTTTATTTGATAGACAGGGAAGTACACCATGAAACAAATCACCGCCATCATCAAACCCTTCAAACTTGAAGAAGTGCGCGAAGCACTGGCTGAATGCGGCGTCACTGGCCTGACCGTCACCGAGGTCAAAGGCTTTGGCCGTCAAAAAGGCCACACCGAGCTCTACCGTGGCGCCGAGTACGTGGTGGACTTTTTGCCCAAAGTGAAAGTTGAAGTGGTGGTGAATTCCACGGATGTGGACCGCTGTGTGGACGCCATCGTCACAGCGGCGCGCACCGGCAAAATTGGCGACGGCAAAATCTTCGTCACTGCGGTTGAAAAAGTGGTGCGTATTCGCACTGGCGAAACCGACGAATCAGCGGTTTGATTTAGATTTTCGCCAAGCCATCACTTTGGGCCAAGCCAGCAGCCTGGACCAACTGGGGCAGCAAACTGCCAGCATCGGTCGATTGGTGAACAAAGTCCATTTGCCAGTCGGATAAAAAACCTTGTTTCACGGTGCTTTCCAAAAACTGCAATAGCCCGTCGTAGTAATTCGCGACGTTCAACAAGCCAATGGGTTTGTTGTGAAACCCCAGTTGCCGCCAAGTCCACACCTCGAACAATTCTTCAAAAGTGCCAATGCCCCCGGGCAGGGCCAAAAACGCATCGGCGCGTTCGGCCATCATGTGTTTGCGCTGGTGCATGTTGTCCACCACATGCAGTTCGTCACACGCATGGCGGGCAAATTCTTTTTCAGCCAAGGCCTGTGGAATGATGCCCACCACCCGACCACCCGCAGCTTGGGTGGCCTGCGCCACGATGCCCATCAGACCGTTGTCGCCGCCGCCATAGACCAGTTGTCCTCGGTGTTGGCCAATCCAAGCCCCCACTTGCACAGCAGCCTTGGCATACTCGGGCAAGCTGCCAGGGCGAGAGCCACAGTAAACGCAAAGAGAAAATGCAGGGTTCATGGGGCTGATGTTGGCAGTTCTTCGTGGCTGTTTGATGACGTTTGGGGACGCACGTCAATCATGCGTGTGCCAGCCCATTGATCGTGCCAATATTGACGCTCGGGGTGTAAGCGGCTCAATGCGGCCCAGACCACCACCCAAGCCGTTGTTGAACCCACACTTTGCATTGAGGAATAACCCAGCCATTGAGACAGCACGAGGGGTGGAAGCAACCAGATCCAACTCAGCAGATAGCGCCACATCGCGCGTTTTTGTGTGAGTGGCTGTCCATGGGTATCTACCAAGCGCAAGTGCCAGGTTTTCATGGCCAAGGTTTGGCCTTTGTGCCAAAACCAAGTGAAGTAGATGGCCAGCACGAGAAACACAAAAGCTTGTAGGCCGTGTCGGTTGTCCAGCGCATGCTTGGTCTGACTGAGAGCACCGAACAAGTAGCCCGCAATGAAGATCACACCAAACAGCAACATGCCTTCGTAAAACCAGCAACTCAGACGCCGCCAAAGAGAGGGTGTGCGGCCAAAGTGGCCAACTTCGTCAACCAACATTATTTGTCGCCGTCAACAGGCATGCTGGTTTTGCGCACGGGTAACAGCGTTTGTGGGTGAACTTCCGTGGTCTCAATCCGTGGGGCTTTGACCTGCCCTTGCCGAGGT
>JBIIPF010000073.1:0-7578 GCA_044342755.1 Limnohabitans sp.
AAGTCTCCTTAATGGCACTCGGGTGCGTGTTGTTTCCATGTATTGTGCACAATCCACTCATGCAAGCCCTAGACAAACAGCCTTTCACCTTGCCTTGGTGCAACCGTTATGCAGCGCTTGGGCTTGATTATTCAAGCCCTGTAGCGCCAACCCCCTTGCCCGATCTGCATTGGGTGGCCCAGAACACCGCATTGGCTTCGGACATGGGTTTGCCCGCTTCATGGTGGAACGAACCTGAGGTATTGGCCGCGCTGGGTGGCAGTGCCACCTTGGATGGAAGCACGCCCTTGGCCAGTGTCTACAGCGGCCACCAATTTGGCGTTTGGGCGGGTCAGTTGGGCGATGGCCGCGCCTTGTGGCTGGGTGAAATTGACACGCCCATGGGGCCGCAAGAGTTGCAACTCAAAGGCGCAGGCAAAACCCCCTACTCCCGCATGGGCGATGGCCGCGCGGTGTTGCGCTCCAGCATCCGCGAGTATGTGTGCAGCGAAGCCATGCATGCACTTGGCATCCCCACCACCCGGGCCTTGGCCTTGGTGGGTTCACCTGCCAAAGTGATTCGCGAAGCGCTTGAAACAGCCGCTGTGGTCACCCGCGTGGCGCCTAGTTTTTTGCGCTTTGGTCACTTGGAACATTTCGCGGCCCAAGGACAGATCCCCCAGCTTCAAAGCTTGGTTGATTTTTTCATTGCGCACCAATGGCCCGATTTGCAAGCCCTCGAACCGGGTCCGCAGCGCTACACCGCCTTGTTGGCCAGGGTGTCAGAGCGCACCGCAGCCCTTTTGGCGCTGTGGCAATCGGTGGGCTTTTGCCATGGCGTGATGAACACCGACAACATGAGCTTGTTGGGGCTGACCATCGACTACGGACCCTTCCAGTTTTTGGATGGTTTTGACCCCAGCCACATTTGCAACCACTCCGACCACCAAGGCCGCTATGCCTATGCGCGCCAACCGCAAATCGCATTTTGGAATTTGTACTGCCTGGGACAGGCCCTGATGCCGCTGATCAACGACCAAGACCTGGCGGTGTCAGCTTTGGAAGGCTTCAAAACCGATTACCCCCAAAGCTTGGACCAAAGATTTTCGGCCAAGTTGGGCTTGCAACAGGTTCAAAGCACAGACCATGACTTGATTCACAGTTTGCTGAAATTGTTGGCCACTGAAAAAACGGATTTCACGATTTTTTGGCGCCGCTTGAGCCATGCTGTGGCGGATCTCGCATCGATGAGCACGGCAATTGCATTCACACCGGTTCGTGATTTATTCATTCAACACGGCGCTTGGGATGCTTGGTTGCCCGATTATTTGCTGCGTCTTGAACAGCAAAACGCGCTTCAGACAGGCCAACAGATGCTGAAAACCAATCCCAAATTCGTGCTGCGCAACCATTTGGGCGAGGCGGCCATCAATCAAGCGAAAATGGGCGACTTTGCCGGTGTGCAAACACTTTTCACTCTGTTGTCCTCGCCCTTCGAGGAACACCCGGGGTTTGACGACTTTGCCGCCTTTCCGCCCGACTGGGCCTCCTCCATTTCCATCAGCTGTTCCTCATGACCTTGCCTGACAACAACGCCGAATGGCGTGCCCATTTGGCCGCCAAAAACGCCGAACCCGTGGCGTTTGAAGTGACCCGCATGGCGGCCACCGAGCGGCCTTTCACTGGCCGCTATGAAGCCCACTGGGCTGCGGGCAGCTACCACTGCATTTGCTGCGACGCCAAATTATTCGATGCCGACACCAAGTTTGACGCCGGTTGCGGTTGGCCTAGTTTTTCCAAAGCCGCACAGCCGCAGGCCATCGAGGAACGTGTCGACAGAGCGCACGGCATGCTGCGCACCGAAACAGTTTGCGCCCATTGCAAGGCCCATTTAGGTCACGTCTTTCCGGATGGTCCGGCTCCCACAGGTTTGCGTTATTGCATGAATTCAGCCGCTTTGGCGTTTGAACCTGCCAAGGATTGACGCGATGAAACTGCTGATTGATTTTTTCCCCATCATTTTGTTTTTTGTCACTTTCAAATGGGCGGGTATTTTTTACGCGACTGCTGTTGCGATCGTTGCCACCTTGATTCAAATTGCCTGGTTGTTCAAGAAAAACGGTCACGTTGAAGCCATGCATTGGATCAGCTTGGGTGTCATCGTTGTGTTTGGCGGCGCCACCCTGTTGACTCAAAATGAAACCTTCATCAAATGGAAGCCCACCATCTTGTATGCGCTCATGGGTGGGGTTTTGTTGATCGGGCAGTTCATCTTCAAACGCAATTTTTTAAAAAGCCTCATGGGCTCACAAATGGTTTTGCCCGAGGCTGTTTGGCGGCAGTTGCTCTTGAGTTGGGTCGGGTTTTTCAGCTTCATGGGCCTGCTCAACCTTTGGGTGGCCTACAACTTCGACACTGACACCTGGGTGAATTTCAAAATGTTCGGTGGCTTGGGGTTGATGGTGGTTTTTGTCATCTTGCAAGCCTTGTTCCTTAGCCGACACGTTCAGCCCGACACCAAAGAAGAAGAAGAAGCCAAACCATGAACATCACTGCCGACCAATTGCACGATCGTCTTTCCACCCAATTACAGCCCTTTGCCTTGCAGGTGCTTGATGAAAGCGCCGACCATGCCGGTCATGCGGGCTCGGATGGGTCGGGTCATGGCACACATTTTCGGGTGCGCATCGGGGCTGGGGTTTTTCAGGGCTTGAGCCGCGTGGCCAAGCATCGGCTTGTGTATGATGCCCTGCAACAATTCACCGACCAAGGCCTGCACGCTTTGGCCATTGAAATTGTGGATACAACTGATTGATATGTTTGGTTAGTTTAAAAGTCCGGCCCTTGGCCGTCCCGATCAATTCGAAAGTGATTCATGAATAAAACATCTGTGACATCGGCTGCTGCCTTGTTGGTTTTGGCCTTTGCGAGCCTGCATGTCAACGCCCAAAACCTCGCCATTGTCAATGGCAAAGCTGTTCCAAAGGCAAGGATGACCGCACTGGCTGCACAACTAGAGCGCTCAGGCAAGCCCGTTGGACCGGAAATGGAACAACAATTGCGCGAAGAAGTGATTGCGCGTGAAATCTTCATGCAAGAAGCCCAAAGACGGGGCATGGAAGCCAATGAAGATTTCAAATTTCAAATGGAATTGGCCAAACAAAGTCTTTTGATTCGCGAGTTGTTCACTGACTTTCAGAAGAACACGGTGATCAGCGATGCTGAAGCCAAAGCTGAATACGACCGCTACATGGCCAGCGCAGGGGACGGCAAAGAATACCGCGCCCGCCACATCCTGGTTGAAAAAGAAGACCAAGCCAAGGCCATCATTGCCAGCTTGAAAAAAGGCGGCAAGTTTGAAGACATTGCCAAAAAGCAGTCCAAGGACCCAGGCTCAGGTGCCAATGGTGGCGATTTGGAATGGGCGACACCCCAAACTTTCGTGAAGGAATTTTCGGATGCGATGGTGGCGTTGAAAAAAGGACAGTTCACTGAAACACCTGTGAAGAGCCAGTTTGGTTTCCACATCATTCGCCTGGATGACTTGCGCGACACACCTCAACCCAAGTTCGAAGATGTCAAGCCAGAAATCGTGCAACAGCTCCAGCAAAACAAACTGGTCGATTTTCAAAAGTCTTTGCGGGACAAAGCCAAAATCGAATAACTGCGCTTGTCAGGCACCCCTTAGCGGTGTTTGTGGCCAGGTTCTAAATCCTGCAGCGAAGCTGGCCACCTCAAGATGCACCTGATTCCTCACCAGGCCCCACAGCTCAATGCGAACTGGGATTGATCAAGTGGCTCAGTGTGAAAACTTCGCTGTTGAGCAGCTTGGCGGTGCGGATTTTTTCAAACTCGTTGAGGATGCTTGACGCATCCGTGTGATTTTGAATCAGCAACTTGATGAGTTGCTCTTGCTGTCGGTGCAAGATGGCCACTTTTTTCAGGGCATCGGCCAATGCCTTCATCTCGGGCGAATCATCTTTGGTTTCATGGGGAACATCCATTAAGCCCTGCTTGTTATCACCCAAGGTCAAAGCTGTTTTAGGGCCTTGATGGTGGCTGTTCATGACGTTCAAATCATCTTGCAACTGGCTCAAGTGGTTCACACTGTTGTAGAGCAAATCTGCCAGTTCACGGTCTCGGGTGATGCTCATGGGTTGCTTCTCAATGGTTGATGACAGGCCTCAGTCTACCCAACGGCGGGCATTGCGCCACAAGAGGATCCAAGGGCTGAGATCTTCA
This sequence comes from Limnohabitans sp., assembly GCA_044342755.1. Taxonomy (GTDB): domain Bacteria; phylum Pseudomonadota; class Gammaproteobacteria; order Burkholderiales; family Burkholderiaceae_C; genus Limnohabitans. Next base: position 4,222 of record JBIIPF010000073.1, read on the forward strand.
AGTTTGGTATCAGCATGGCCAGGCGACCAGCTGAACTGCAATTGGCGAAACACCCGCTCGGGGTGCGGCATCATGGCGGTGAAGCGCCCGTCAGGCGTGGTAACAGCCGTCAAGCCTTGCGGACTGCCGTTCGGGTTGAACGGGTAGGCCTCGGTGGCCCGGCCATGGTTGTCGACAAATCGCATGGCGGCGATCACATGCCCAGGGTCGCCACGTTGTTCAAAGTTGGCAAAGCCTTCGCCATGGGCCACGGCGATCGGCAAGCGGGAACCGGCCAAGCCTTGGAAAAACAAACTCGGTGAATCGAGCACTTCCACCATCGACAAGCGCGCCTCAAAGCGTTCGCTTAGGTTGGTGGTGAAGCGGGGCCAGTGCTCGGCACCCGGAATCAAGTTGGCCAATTCGGCAAACATTTGGCAACCATTGCACACGCCCAGTCCAAAGGTGTCACTGCGGTCAAAGAAGTTTTGAAATTGCGCGGCCAAGGCCGGGTTGAAGGTGATGCTGCGCGCCCATCCAATGCCCGCTCCCAAGGTGTCGCCATAACTGAAGCCACCACAGGCCACCAAGCCTTTGAAGTCTTTCAAGTTGGCGCGGCCTTGCTGCAAATCGGTCATGTGCACGTCGTAGGCCTCAAAGCCTGCTTCGGTGAAGGCATAAGCCATTTCCACATGAGAATTGACGCCCTGCTCTCGCAGAATGGCCACGCGCGGGCGACTTTGACCCACATAAGGCGCGGCCACATTGTCCCAAGCACCTGCGGGCAAATGCAGATGCAAACCAGGGTCTAGGGGGTCACCGGCGCCAGCATGTTCGGCGTCCGCCGTGGCGGGGTTGTCGCGCTCGCGGGCGATTTTCCAACTCACGCTGTCCCACACCTGATGCAGGTCTTGCAAGTTGGCACTGAAAATTTCTTTGGCATCGCGCCACACACTCACCTGACCCACACCGCGTTGCACTTCAGAATGCGCGGGACGGGTTTGTCCAATCACATGGCTGTGTTTGGACAAACCGTGTTGGCGCAGCACTTGCATCACGCGGTCGCGTTGTGAGCCCAGCACTTGAACCACCACGCCCAATTCTTCATTGAACAAGGCTTGCAAACTGCGTTCGTCCCGTCGCACTGAAACTTGTTGCGCCCAATTTTTGCTGTCGCCGTGGTCAGCCCGACTGTCTTGGATGCCGTCGCCCTCGTTCACCAGCAAATCGATGTTCAACGCCACGCCCACATGACCGGCAAACGCCATTTCGCAGACCGTGGCCCACAAGCCGCCGTCGCTTCTATCGTGGTAGGCCAACAACAAGCCTTGTTGACGCAAATCGTTCACCGCATGCACCAGTTTGACCAGGTCTTGGGCGTCGTCCAAATCGGGCACATCGCCACCGTCTTGGTTCAGCACTTGCGCCAAAATACCAGCGCCCATGCGGTGTTGGCCTTGGCCCAAGTCAATCAAAATCAGGCTGGTGTCGTCTTCGGCGTTGAGTTGCGGGGTTAACGTTCCGCGCACATCGGCCAGTGATGCAAAGGCGGTGATGACCAGACTCACCGGTGACGTGACCTGTATGGTTTGACCCTGGTCTTGCCAGCGGGTTTTCATCGACAAGCTGTCTTTGCCCACTGGAATCGAAATGCCCAGTTCGGGGCACAACGCCATGCTCACTGCTTGCACCGTGTCAAACAAAGCAGCGTCTTCACCGGGTTCGCCGCACGCGGCCATCCAGTTGGCCGAGAGTTTCAACTTGCCCAACTCGATCGGTGCCGCCAAGATGTTGGTGATGGCTTCAGCCACCGCCATGCGCCCGGAAGCGGGCGCGTTCAAAGCCGCCAGAGGGCTGCGTTCACCCAAGCTCATGGCTTCACCAGCCACGCCTTTGAAATCGGCCAGCGTGACCGCGCAATCGGCCACCGGCACTTGCCACGGCCCCACCATTTGATCCCGGTGGCTCAAGCCGCCCACGGTGCGGTCACCGATGGTGATGAGGAAGCGTTTGCTGGCCACGGTGGGGTGGCTCAGCACTTGAATCACAGCGTCTTGCAACCGCACATCGCTCAGGTTCAAAGGCGGCGATTGGCGCTGAACGCGTTGAACATCGCGCAGCATTTTGGGCGGCTTGCCCAGCAACACCTCCAAGGGCATGTTGACCGGTGTGTCCAAGGGTTTTTGGCTGACCACCAGTTTGCGCGTCGCCGATGCCACACCGACCACCGCAAAAGGGCAACGCTCGCGTTCACAGAAAAATGTGAATTGATCCAACGAACTGGGGTCGATCGCCAACACATAGCGTTCCTGGCTTTCATTGCTCCAAATTTCTTTGGGCGACAAACCGCTTTCTTCCAGCGGCACTTGGCGCAAATCAAAGCGGGCTCCGCGACCGGCATCATTCACCAACTCGGGAAAGGCATTGGACAAACCACCCGCGCCCACATCGTGAATGGCCAAGATGGGCGTCATCGGTCCCAAGGCATTGCAATGGTTGATCACCTCTTGGGCGCGGCGCTGAATTTCAGGATTGCCACGTTGCACCGAATCAAAATCCAGCGCCACGCTGTTGGTGCCACTGGCCAAGGAACTGGCAGCACCGCCGCCCATGCCAATGCGCATGCCCGGGCCACCCAGTTGAATCAGCAAGGTGCCGGGCGGGAATTCAATTTTGTGGGTCAGTTCTTGGCGAATCACGCCCAAGCCACCGGCCAGCATGATGGGCTTGTGGTAACCCCGTTGCACCCCATCCACCTCTTGCTCGTATTCGCGGAAATAGCCCAGCAAATTCGGACGCCCAAATTCATTGTTGAAAGCGGCGCCACCCAAGGGGCCTTCAGTCATGATGTCCAAGGCGCAGGCCATGTGGGCCGGGTGACCCAGCGTGCTGCCCCAGAGCTTGGACACACTGAAACCGGTGAGACCTGCTTTGGGTTTGGCACCGCGCCCGGTGGCGCCTTCGTCGCGGATTTCCCCGCCCGCACCCGTGGCGGCCCCGGGGTAAGGCGCAATGGCGGTCGGGTGGTTGTGGGTTTCCACCTTCATCAAGACATGTTGCACACCTTGGCCCTTGTCGTAGCGCGGCATGAAGCCGGTGAGGGGGGCGCTGAAGGTCTCGACCTTGTGCCCCTTCATCACAGCGGCATTGTCGGCATAAGCCACCACGGTGTGTTGCGGGTTCAGTTGGTGGGTGTTGCGGATCATGCCAAACAAACTGTGGCTTTGCGCTTGGCCATCGACAATGAAATCGGCATTGAAAATTTTGTGGCGGCAGTGCTCGCTGTTGGCCTGCGCAAACATCATCAGCTCGGCGTCACTCGGGTTGCGATCGAGTTGCTTGAAGGCTTGCAGCAAGTAGTCGATCTCATCGTCAGCC
>JBIIPF010000075.1:0-7455 GCA_044342755.1 Limnohabitans sp.
CGATGTTGGCGACAAACTGTTGCGGTGTGAGGCCGGCTTTTTCAGCGGCAATCATGATGGGCGCGCCGTGCGTGTCATCGGCACACACGAAGTTCACTGCGTGGCCCTGCATGCGTTGGTAGCGCACCCAAATATCGGCTTGGATGTACTCCATCATGTGCCCGATGTGGAAGTGGCCATTGGCATAGGGCAGGGCGGTGGTGACAAATAAGCGGCGCTGGGTCATGAGGGGGTCAGTTCAGAGAGGGAGGCTGATTTTAGGTGCCGGCAATGGCGATGATGGCGTTGAGTTCTTCGCAGGCCGATTCGAACACTGCAGGCGGGACTTGTTTCCAAGCATGGGGCCGCGCCCCACGTTCACGCCAAGCGAAAGATTTGGGCTGGTGCGACAGCACATAACAAACCTCGCCTTTGGCGGCGGTGAATTTCACGGCAAAGGGGTTGGTTTCATTGCTGGGCGCATGGGTCATGGGCAAGCCAATGACCAAGCCGGTGCGTTCGTTGAAGGCTTTGGGCGACAACACCATCATCGGGTGCTCGTCCTTCATCTCCGCGCCTCTTTGCGGGTTGAAATTGACCCAAATCATGTCGCGTCGATCGGGCACCCAGTGTTTGGCGGGCGTCGCCATCAGAAGATTTCAGGGCCCACGCGGGGGGTGGCCATGACCTCGCCGCCATGCACAGCCGGGTCAAAGGCTTTGAGCTTTTGCGCCAAACTCAATTTGGGCTTGCCTGCGGTGCGCAAAAAAACGCCGCCTTCCACCACCTCGACTTTGATCGGCTGGCCGCGCGTGAAGCGGGCGGCTTTGGCGACTTTGGCGGTGATGCGAACAGCCAAGCCGTTGCCCCATTCTTGAACTGTTTGATCGACAGAGACGATGGTCGTCATGCGAACTCCTTTGATTGGCCACCAAGTTTAATCGTGTTGCAGGCTTGTATCAACGTGTATCAACACCATGCCATCTGCCTTGCCAGCGGTTTTCAACCTTGCCAGCCGCAGGGCCGCACCCGCTTGGCTAGACTAGCCCCCTTTTCCCCGACCGACACACTGGAGTAGACATGGCCCTGAGCGAACAAGACGTCACCAACGCGTTGCAAACCGTGGTGGACCCCCTCACCGGCCAAGACTTTGTCAGCAGCAAATCTGTGAAAAACCTGCGCATCGATGGCGGTGCTGTGTCTTTTGAGGTGGTGCTGGGCTACCCCGCCAAGAGCCTGTGGGCGGCCTTTGAGCAACAACTTCAGCAGGTGGTGTCGGCTTTACCCGGCGTTACTTCGGTCAAAGCATCTGTCAGCAGCCAAGTCATTGCCCACACAGCGCAACCCGGCGTGGCTTTGTTGCCGCAGGTGAAAAACATCATTGCGGTGGCCTCGGGCAAAGGCGGCGTCGGCAAAAGCACCACTGCTGCCAACTTGGCCTTGGCCTTGGCCGCCGAAGGCGCGAGCGTGGGTTTGCTGGATGCCGATATTTACGGTCCCAGCCAACCGATGATGATGGGCTTGTCCGGTCGCCCCGAGAGCGCCGATGGCAAAACCATGGAGCCACTGGAAAACCACGGTGTGCAAGTGATGTCGATTGGCTTTTTGGTGGCGCAAGACCAGGCCATGGTGTGGCGCGGTCCCATGGCCACCCAAGCCTTGGAGCAGTTGCTGCGGCAAACCAACTGGCGCAACTTGGATTACCTCATCATCGACATGCCGCCCGGCACCGGTGACATCCAGCTCACGCTCAGCCAGCGCGTGCCATTGACGGGCGCGGTGATCGTCACGACACCGCAAGACATTGCCTTGCTGGACGCGATGAAAGGCATCCGCATGTTCCAAAAAGTGGGCGTGCCTATTTTGGGCATTGTGGAAAACATGGCGGTGCATGTGTGCAGCCAATGCGGCCACGCCGAACATATTTTTGGTGTGGAAGGCGGCAAAAAAATGGCGCAGGCCGAGGGCATGGCTTACCTGGGCGCCCTGCCATTGAGCATGGCCATTCGCGTGCAAGCCGACAGCGGCCTGCCCAGTGTGGTGGCCGACCCCGACGGCGAAGTCACCGCCATCTACAAGGCCGTGGCACGGCAACTGGCGGTGAAAGTCGCGGCCAAGGCCAAAGACTTCTCGTCCAAGTTCCCCAGCATCAAAGTGTCCAAGGACACTTGAACAACAGGGGCCATGCCCCGCGCCGCAAGATGCATTAAAGTGCATTCATGCGTCAAGATGTGGACTCCGAGAAACACCCGTATTTGGTGACCCTGGGCGAGCGGGTGCGCAGCCTGCGCGCGCGCCGTGGCTTGTCGCGCAAAGCCGCCGCTGCCAGGGCTCGGGTGTCCGAGCGCCATTGGGCGAATTTGGAAACTGGGGTGGGCAATGCCTCCATTTTGGTGTTGCTGCAAGTGGCCAAAGCGCTGCAATGCAGCTTGGTCACTTTGCTGGAAGAAGCGCCCGAGGCGGGCAACTTGCGCCGGCAGCATATTGCGCTCATCGGTTTGCGCGGTGCTGGCAAGTCCACGCTGGGCCAGCGCTTGGCGCAAGAACTGGGCTATGTGTTTGTGGAACTCAGCCGCGTGATTGAAAACCTGGCCGGTTGCAGCATCAGTGAAATTCATGGTTTGTATGGCCCCGAGGCTTACCGTCGCTACGAGCGCCGCGCCCTGGAGGATTGTTTGGCACAGTACCCGCATGTGGTGATGGCCACGCCCGGTGGCTTGGTGTCTGAGGAATCCACCTTCAACATGATGCTGGCGCAGTGCTTCACCATTTGGCTGCAGGCCACCCCCGAAGACCACATGGCGCGGGTGCTGGCGCAAGGCGACACCCGTCCGATGTCGGCCAGCACGGAAGCCATGCAGGATTTGCGCCGCATCCTGAGCAGCCGTTCGCCCTTTTATGCCAAGGCCGACCTGCATTTCGACACCAGCTTGCAGCCGCTGGAAGAAAGCTTTCAGGCCCTGAAAAAGGCTTGGGCGGCTCAGAATTAACCTTCTGAAATATATTGCATACACATAAGTAATTTCGGCACGATGATGCACACCTTGCCAAGCGCATCCACTTGGTACGTGACACAAGGAAGCCCGCATGACTGATTTCAAAGTTGACTATCAAACACATCCCGCCAATTACCGCCATTGGACGCTGAGCGTGGACGGCGAAGTCGCCACCCTGGCCTTGAACATCCAGGAAGACGGCGGCATCCTGCCCGGCTACAAATTGAAGCTCAACTCCTACGACCTGGGCGTGGACATCGAGTTACACGACGCCTTGCAGCGGGTGCGCTTTGAGCATCCCGAGGTCAAGTCGGTCATCGTCACCAGTTTGAAAGACCGCATCTTCTGCTCAGGCGCCAACATCTTCATGCTGGGTTTGTCGACCCACGCTTGGAAAGTGAACTTTTGCAAATTCACCAATGAAACCCGCAACGGCATTGAAGACAGCAGCCGCCACAGCGGTTTGAAATTTGTTGCGGCCGTCAATGGCGCTTGTGCAGGCGGCGGTTACGAGCTGGCGCTGGCCTGTGACGACATCGTGTTGGTGGACGACCGCTCCAGCAGCGTGTCCTTGCCTGAAGTGCCTTTGCTGGGCGTGTTGCCCGGCACTGGCGGCTTGACCCGCGTGACCGACAAGCGCCATGTGCGCCACGACCACGCCGATATTTTCTGCACCAGCGTCGAAGGTGTGCGCGGCCAACGCGCCGTCGACTGGCGTTTGGTGGACGCGATTGCCAAACCCGCGCAGTTTGCCGAGGTGGTGGCCAAGCACGCCAATGATCTGCCCGCCAACGCCAAGCGCGCAGGCATCTCTGCCAAAGGCCAAGGCGTGGAACTCAAGCCGCTTCGCAAACAAGCCAGCGCCGACAGCCTGCACTATGACCATGTGCGCGTGGAGATTGACCGCGCCAAACGCACCGCCACCATCACCGTGTCCGCCCCCAAAGCGGCTGTGCCCAGCAGCATCGAGGCGATTCAACAAGCTGGCGATGCGTGGTACCCGCTGCAAATGGCGCGCGAGTTGGACGACGCGATTTTGTGTTTGCGCACCAACGAACTCGACATCGGCACCTGGTTGCTGAAAACCTCGGGCGACGCCGCACTGGCGCTGCAATCAGACGCCGTGCTCGTGCAACACCAAGGGCATTGGTTGGTGAACGAGACCATCGGCTTGTTGCGCCGCACCTTGGCGCGTTTGGACGTGTCCTCGCGCTCTTTGTTTGCCTTGGTGGACGAAGGCTCTTGCTTTGCCGGCACCTTGGCCGAGTTGGCGTTCTGCGCCGACCGCGCCTACATGTTGGCCTTGCCTGGCAACGACCAAGCCCCGCACCTCACGCTGAGCGAACTCAACATGGGCTACTTCCCCATGGTGAACCACCAATCGCGTTTGCAACGTCGCTTCTACGAAGAGACCGCACCGCTGGAAGCCGTGCGTGCTGCGATTGGCAAGCCATTGGATGCCGACCAAGCGCTGAGCTTGGGCTTGGTGACCGCTGCACCCGACGACATCGACTGGGCCGATGAGCTGCGCATCGCGATTGAAGAGCGCGCCGCCATGTCACCCGACTCACTCACGGGCTTGGAAGCGAACTTGCGCTTCAGCCAAAAAGAGTCGATGGAGACCCGCATTTTTGGCCGCTTGTCCGCATGGCAAAACTGGATCTTCAACCGCCCGAACGCGGTTGGCGACAAAGGTGCTTTGAAGGTTTATGGCAAAGGCGAAAAAGCCGCTTTCGATTTGAACCGCGTGTAACCCCCATTGGTCAATTGGGGTCAGATTCCAACTCATTCATTTTTTACTTCAGGAAAACATCATGTCAGCCATCAACTACAGTGAAAAAATTCCCAACAACGTCAACCTGAGTGACGACCGCACCTTGCAGCGCGCCCTGGAGCAATGGCAGCCCAACTTCATCAACTGGTGGGACGACATGGGCCCTGAAGGCACCACCGACAGCGAGGTGTATTTGCGCACCGCCGTGAGCGTGGACCCCCAAGGCTGTGCTCATTTTTGCAATGTGAAGATGCGCGACTACCGTTGGGGCATCTTTTTGAACCAAGGCGAAGCCGACCGCAAGATTCATTTCGGCGACCACAAAGGCGAAGCTGCCTGGCAAGACGTGCCCGGCGAACACCGCGCCAACTTGCGCCGCATCATCGTCACGCAAGGCGACACCGAGCCCGCATCGGTCGAGCAACAACGCCACTTGGGCCAGACCGCGCCCAGCATGTACGACTTGCGCAACCTGTTCCAAATCAATGTGGAAGAAGGCCGCCACCTGTGGGCCATGGTGTATTTGTTGCACAAACACTTTGGCCGCGATGGCCGTGAAGAAGCCGAGGCCTTGCTTGAGCGCCGCAGTGGCAACGACGACAACCCCCGCATCTTGCAAGCCTTCAACGAGCAAACGCCCGACTGGTTGAGCTTCTTCATGTTCACCTACTTCACCGACCGCGACGGCAAGTTCCAGCTGTGCGCCTTGGCTGAAAGCAGCTTCGACCCCTTGGCACGCACCACCAAGTTCATGCTGACCGAAGAGGCGCACCACATGTTTGTCGGTGAGTCTGGCATTTCACGCGTGATTCAGCGCACCTGCCAAGCCATGAACGAACTCAAAACCGACGACGTGGCCAAGCTGCGCGCCGCCGGTGTGATTGATTTGCCCACCATCCAACGCTATTTGAATTTCCACTTCAGCGTGACCATCGATTTGTTTGGCGCGGACGAGTCCAGCAACGCTGCCACCTTCTACAGCTCGGGCCTCAAAGGCCGCTACGAAGAAGGCAAGCGCGACGACGACCATGTGTTGCGCGGTCAAACCTACAAAGTGCTGCACGTGCAAAACGGCCAACTCTTGGAAAAAGAAGTGCCCATGCTGAACGCGCTGAATGAAGTGCTGCGCGACGACTACATCACCGACTCCAAAGCCGGTGTGGACCGTTGGAACCGCGTCATTGACAAAGCAGGCATTCCATTCAAGCTGCAAGTGCCGCACAAAGCCTTCCACCGCAACATCGGTTCGCTGTCGGGCTCCAAAGTGTCGCCCGATGGCCGCGTGGTGTCGGATGCCGAGTGGAACGCCAAGATCAACGAGTGGCTGCCATCGGCTGAAGACCGTGCGTTTGTGGCCAGCCTCATGGGCCGCGTGGCCGAGCCTGGCAAGTTTGCCAACTGGATTGCACCCCCCGCCATGGGCATCAACCGCCAACCCGTAGACTTCGAGTACGTCCGCTTCAACTGATCTTCCATGAGTGAAACCGCTGAGCTGTTGCAACAGCATTTGATCGACCCCGAAGTTTGCATTCGTTGCAACACCTGCGAAGCCACCTGCCCGGTGGGTGCGGTAACGCATGACAGCCGCAACTATGTGGTGGACGCCGAGAAATGCAACCACTGCATGGCCTGCGTGCCGCCGTGCCCCACGGGTTCGATTGACCATTGGTTTCCTGTGTTGCGCAGCAAGGCCTACACCTTGGCCGAGCAGCTGGGCTGGGACGAGTTGCCCGCCAAGCAAAGCGAAGCCGATGTGCAGTTGGGTGCCGGTTTGCCCACCTCGGGCAGCACGGCCTTTGAGAATGCCGCCACGTCAGTGAGTGCCAGCAGTGCCGCGCCCGTGGCCTACAACCCGGTCATGGGGGCCAGCGTGCCACCGTGGTCGGCGGCGCATCCGTACACCAATTTGCACGGCCCCAAATCGCCCATCAGCGCAACGGTGGTGGGCAACATGCAAGTGAATGACGCGGGCACCGACAACGAAACCCATCACATCGTGCTCGACTTTGGTCGCCAGCCGTTTCCCGTGTTGGAAGGCCAATCGGTGGGCATCATTGCGCCGGGTGTGGATGCACACGGCAAGCCGCACCATGCCCGCCAGTACTCGGTGGCCAGCCCGCGCAACGGCGAGCGCGCGGGGTACAACAACTTGTCGCTCACCGTGAAACGTGTGGTGCAAGACCACCAAGGGCAGCCCGTCAAAGGCGTGGCGTCCAACTATTTGTGCGACCTGAAAACAGGCGACAGCGTGCAAGTGATTGGCCCGTTTGGCAGCAGCTTCCTCATGCCCAACCACCCCGGCAGCCACATCGTGATGATTTGCACCGGCACCGGCAGCGCCCCCATGCGCGGCATGACCGAATGGCGTCGCCGCTTGAAAGACAGTGGCAAATTTGAAGGCGGCAAGCTGATGCTGTTCTTTGGCGCACGCACCCAGCAAGAACTGCCGTACTTCGGTCCCCTGCAAAAACTGCCCGCCGATTTCATTGACATTCACTTTGCGTTTTCACGCACACCGGGCCAACCCAAACGCTATGTGCAAGACGCGATGCGCGACGCCGCCGCACCTTTGGCCGCCCTGTTGCAAGACCCCCAAACCCACTTTTACGTGTGCGGTTTGAAGAGCATGGAAGAGGGCGTGTTGCACGCCTTGCAAGACATTGCCGTGGGCGCGGGCCTCGACTGGGCGGCTGTGGCAGCCACCTT
>JBIIPF010000076.1:0-7439 GCA_044342755.1 Limnohabitans sp.
AACTGCAAGCCGAGATTTTGGGTAACCGCAACACGGATGGCGTGTTTGAAGGCGGCCATTTTGGCCGCTATGAATTCCATCCGGTGGTGTCCAAATTGCAGCTGTATTGTTCTGAAGACCTGGGCGCGTTTTACCTGGACGTGTTGAAAGACCGCCTCTACACCACCGCTCCCAAGTCATTGGCTCGTCGCAGCGCACAAACCGCTTTGCACCAAATCACCCACGCCATGCTGCGTTGGATGGCCCCCTTCTTGAGCTTCACCGCAGAAGAAGCCTGGCGCACCTTTGGCGCTTCAGAATCCATCTTTTTGGAAACCTTCACCGAGTTGGGCCACAGCCCTGCCGCATTGATGCAGAAATGGCAGGCCATTCAAGCGGTGCGGGACGCCGCCAACAAAGAGATTGAAACCAAGCGTTCGGCTGGCGAGGTGGGTGCTTCGTTGCAAGCAGAGTTGCTGGTGCAATGCGAAGGCGATGCCTATGCGGCCTTGGCCTCTTTGGGTGAGGATGTGAAGTTTGTTTTCATCACCTCGAAAGTGACGCTTGCCAAAGGGCCTTTGAAAGTTGCTGTCACCGCAAGCAGCGCCACCAAATGCGAACGCTGCTGGCATTACAGCGACGATGTGGGCGCGGATGCCGCCCATCCCACACTGTGCGGGCGTTGCCACAGCAATTTGTTTGGTGCTGGTGAAATGCGCCACTTCGCATGAGTATGTTCATGGCTCGTTCAAACCATCCTGCCTCCTTGAAGTTATGGCTGGGCATTGCCTTGGTGATTTTGCTGGCCGATCAATTCACCAAGGTGCTGATCGTGGGTTTCTTCCAGCACGGTGACAGTCAAACCATGACTTCTTTTTTCAACCTGGTGCGGGTGCACAACAGCGGTGCAGCGTTTTCTTTTTTGGCTTCGGCCTCGGGATGGCAGCGCTGGTTCTTCACCGGCATAGGTATTTTTGCTGCTGGCTTCATCCTTTATTTACTGCGAAGACATGCCGATCAAACCTTGTTTTGCTTTGCGCTTTCTTTGGTCTTGGGTGGCGCCATCGGCAACGTGATTGATCGGGTGGTCCATGGCCACGTGATCGACTTCCTCGACTTTCATTGGGATTGGTTGGCCCCCTTGTTTTATCAAGGCCATTTTCCGGCTTTCAACATCGCTGACAGCGCCATCAGCGTGGGCACGGTGTGTTTGATCGTGGATGAATTGCGGCGCGTCAAAAAAAGCACTTAAAAAAACCCTGCTGATTGCGCAGCAGGGCTTCGCTTCAAACCAAAAAGCTCAAACCGTGAGGATGGTGCAACCCGTGGTTTTGCGCGCTTCCAAATCGCGGTGGGCTTGCGCCACATCGGCCAGGGGGTAGCGTTGATCAATGCGAATCTTCACTTGGCCGCTGGTCACCACCTCAAACAAATCATCGGCCATGAGCTGGTTCACTTCACGCGACGCGATGTGGGTGAACAAGGTTTGGCGCGTGACGTAAATGGAGCCCTTGGGACCCAAGATGCCCGGTGAGAACGGGTCCACGGGGCCGGAGGCATTGCCAAAACTCGCCATCAAACCAAACGGTGAAATGCAATTGAGCGATTTGTCCCAGGTGTCTTTGCCCACCGAGTCGTACACCACTTTCACGCCTTTGCCGCCAGTGATTTCTTTCACGCGGGCTTCGAAATCTTCTTTGGCGTAGTTGATGACGTGCGCGGCGCCGTGCGCTTTGGCCAGCGCGCATTTTTCGTCCGAGCCTGCGGTGCCAATGAGCTGCAAACCAAGTGCCTTGGCCCATTGGCAAGCGATCAGACCCACGCCACCTGCCGCCGCATGGAACAAGATGTGGTCGCCTGCCTGCAGTCCGCCCTGGGGCAGTGTGCGTTTGAGCAAGTACTGCACGGTGAGGCCTTTGAGCATCATGGCCGCGCCGGTGTCAAAGTCGATGGCATCGGGCAATTGGCACACGTTTTTGGCGGGCATGACGCGCGCTTCGCAATAGCTCCCGGGGGGCGCACTGGCATAAGCCGCGCGGTCACCAGCTTTCAAATGGGTGACGCCTTCGCCCACGGCTTCGACCACGCCTGACCCTTCCATGCCCAAACCATGGGGCATGGGCAGCGGGTACAAACCGGTGCGGTGGTAGACGTCGATGAAATTCAAACCCACGGCTTTGTGGCGAATGCGAATTTCACCGGGGCCGGGTTCGCCCACGTTCACGTCCACCAAGTGCAGCTCTTCGGGGCCGCCTGGTTTGTTGAAATGAATGGCTTTGCTCATGTGGTTCTCCTGTGAGATTTCATCTTAAAACAAGTCATTGAAGATGATGCATCGAAATGCACCAAGGTGACAGTGTTAGCGTTGGTAGATGACGTTGATGCGCGCCACGTATTTGGACACGGGGCCACTCACCACACAACCCATGTGGCGCACCGAATCGGGGCCAAAGCCGTGCCTGAAAAAAAGCGCCGAGCCTTTGACAGGCGACACATCCACCCAGGTGCCATCGGGTTTGAACAAACGGGTGTTGCCACCTTGCACACCATCGGCGGGACCGTTCAAATAAAGCAACATGGTCAAGCCCGAATGCAAGCTGTCGTCCCATTGCAGCATGTGCTGGCGGTCCTCGCTCAGGCTGTAGCCGGGCCAGCTGCCATCGGTGTGCAAATTGAACACGTCCTGGTCGTCGTAGCGGTACATGTTGATGCGGTGGCTGAAGCTGGGAAACAACGGGTCACCGTGCATGTCGGGCGGCAGCAAATGCGCAATGCGCTCAAACATGGTTTGCAGCATGGCGTCATCGGCCATCCAATGCACCGACTTGTTCATGCGCATGCCCGGTGGTGTGGCGATGCCAGGCGCTTCATCGCGGTAGCCCATCACCTCGGTGGCTTGCACGATGGCGTCGGCCTCTTCATCGGTGACAACCTGATCGATCACAAAACCCAGCAAGCCGTCCAAGTCCACATCGTGTCGGCTGGGTTGCAAGTTGGTTTGCGTGCGCCACGTGAACGCTTCTGGGGTGTGTGCAAACGCATGCACGGGGGTCATGGGCACCACGCCGCCCATGGGCAACGAACCGGGTAAGTGCGCCACCGCGTGGAGTGGTGGCCAATCCAACTGCTTCATCTTGTTCAACTTCTGAAAAACCAAAGGTGTTTAAAACGTGCCGGGATACGCCCCGCCATCGATCAAAATATTTTGCCCAGTGATGAAGCCCGCATGCTGGCTGCACAAAAAAGCGCAGGTGTTACCGAATTCATCGGGGTGGCCAAAGCGCAAAGCCGGTGCGAGTTTTTTGCGCCCTTCCACCAAGATGTCCATGGCTTGTCCGGTTTTTTTGGCCAAGCCCTCAAAGGTGACGCGCAAGCGGTCTGTTTCAAATGCGCCGGGCAACAGGTTGTTGATGGTGACGTTGCGCGAAGCGATGTTGCTGTTGCGGGCCGCGCCCGCCACAAAACCGGTGAGGCCACTGCGGGCACCGTTGGACAAACCCAAAATATCGATGGGTGCTTTCACCGCACTGGAAGTGATGTTGACGATGCGGCCAAAGCCGCGCGCGGCCATGCCATCCACCGTGGCTTTGATGAGTTCGATGGGTGTGAGCATGTTGGCGTCCACCGCTTTGAGCCATTCATCACGGCCCCACTCGCGAAAGTCGCCGGTGGGTGGGCCGCCAGCATTGGTGATGACGATGTCGAAGTCTTGGCCGGGGCCACCAGGCACCGAGAAAATCGCTTCGCGCCCAGCTGCCGTGGTGATGTCTTGCGCGACCGTGAGCACCGTGACGCCGTGTTCACGCAACAACTTGGCCGAGGCTTGCAAAGCGTCGTTACCACGCGACACCATCACCAGATTCACACCAGCTTGCGCCAACGCTTTGGCGCATCCCAGGCCCAAGCCTTTGCTGGCACCACCGACCAACGCCCATTTACCCTTGATCCCTAAATCCATAGCAAGCTCCTAACGACTGATCAAACTTTCAAGACTTTGTTGTGCAAGCGACGGGTGAACCACCACACCAAGCCCGCAATCACCGGCACCGCCATGGCCGTGGCCAAGGTGGGGTCTTGAATCCAACCCCGGGCCTGCATACCTTCGGTGATGTAGTGGATCAGGCCGGTGATGTAGTAGGTGATGGCCGCCACCGACAAGCCTTCCACGGTGGATTGCAATTTGAGTTGCATGCCTTGGCGGCGGTTCATGGCGGTCAGCAGCGCTTGACTGCTTTGTTCTTGTTGAAAATCCACACGGGTGCGCAACAAGCTGCTCATGCGTGAGACGCGTTGCGACAAGGCGGTTTGCCGCCGAGACACCCAATCACAGGTGCTTCTGGCTGGTGTCAAGCGCCGGTCCATGAATTCACCAATCGACTGGTAGCCGGGAATGCGGGTTTCACGAATGTCTTGGATGCGCCGATCGACCAATTCAAAGTAAGCGCGGCTGGCAGAAAAGCGCGAATGTTGTGAGGCATAGGCACTTTCAACCTGACCTGCCAAGCGCGTGAGCCGGTCCAGCAAAGCCGCCTCTTCATCATGCTGGGCACTGCGAATCGCCAAGGCCAGATCGGCCAACTCGTGCTCGGCCAGGGCCAAATCGGCGGCGGCGGCACGTGCAATGGGCAAGCCCAGCAAGGCCATCATGCGGTAGGTTTCAATCTCGAGCAAACGCTGTACCAAGCGACCCAAGCGGCGCGGCGACAGTTGACCTACTCGCAGCAACATGCGCGAGCAAGCATCCGGGCCAATTTGAAAATCGGTGTGCAACGTGGCCTCACCATCGACGAGTTGACAAGCCACCATGCTGTCTTCGCGAAATTGTTGGTGCAGCTCATCGCGGTCTTGCAAGTTGTCAGTGCGTTTGGCCCACAAATTGATGCGCGACAAACATTCACCCGGCAATGCTTGCAGCCACTTTTGAGGCATCTTGCTCAAAGCCAAGCCATAAGCATCCGGTTTAGGCAAGCCTTCGGGAGCGTCAACCATGAAGGTCCAAGTGACGAACTCGGTGTGCAACTCCCAGCGCAGTCGCCAACTGCCACCGTCCACCCGCAAATGGTTGGCGCGGTCGTCGGGCACCGGCAGGTGGTTGTCGCGCAGCAATTGAATCAAATGGGCGCGGCTGTCTTCCCGCGATTGGGCATCGGTGAGCATCACCACATGGCTGATGGCCAAGGGCGCTGTCATCGGTTCGGGGGGGCGCGCATGCACCTCGTTGTGCAAGGCCAAGCGCAGGGCGTGATCTTTCATGAATCCCTCAATCTTCTACGAATGCTTCTTTGCGTTTGGATTTGATGGCGGGCAACAACACCATCAACAACAACAAAACGCCGATGGCCAAGAGGGCTGCCGACAAGGGGCGCGTGACGAACACCGACCAATCACCGCGCGCCAATTTCAAGGCGCGCTTCAAATACTCTTCCAACATCGGACCCAAAATAAAACCGAGCAACAAGGGCGCCGGTTCACAACCGAGTTTGGTGAACAAGTAACCGGCCAAGCCAAACACCGCCACCAAGCCAATGTCAAAGGTGGAGTTGTTGGTGGTGTAGACGCCAATCGCGCAGAACAACACAATGGCCGGGAACATATAGTGGTAGGGCACAGTCAGCAACTTGACCCACAGGCTGATCATGGGCAAGTTCAAGACGATCAGCATCAGGTTGCCAATCCACATCGACACGATCAGCCCCCAAAACAACTCGGGGTTGACCGTCATCACCTGGGGGCCGGGCTGGATGTTGTGGATGGTCATGGCCCCCACCATCAAGGCCATCACGGCGTTGGGCGGGATGCCCAAGGTGAGCAAGGGGATGAACGAGGTTTGCGCACCGGCATTATTGGCCGATTCGGGCGCGGCCACGCCTCGGATATTGCCCTGCCCCAGCGGCACTTCACCCGCTTTGAGCTTGATTTTTTTCTCGATGGTGTAGGCGGCAAAAGAAGCCAACACCGCACCACCGCCGGGCAACACGCCCAGCACGGCGCCCAGGGCGGTGCCACGCAAGACCGCTGGCATCATCAGGCGAAAATCCTCGGAGGTGGGCATCAAGCCTTGCAATTTGGCGGTGAACACCTCGCGCTCGGTGGCATTCTTGGCCAAGTTGTTGATGATCTCGGCATACCCAAACAAGCCCATGGCCACCGCCACAAATCCGATGCCATCCGTCAACTCGGGGATGTCCATGTTGAAGCGCGTCATGCCCGAGTTCACATCGGTGCCGACCAGACCCAACAGCAATCCCAAGATGATCATGGCAATGGCTTTGAGCAATGAACCCGAGGCCAGCACCACGGCGCCAATCAGGCCAACCACCATCAAGGCGCAATATTCAGCGGGGCCAAAGGCAAACGCCATCTCTGACAAAGGCGCGGCAAAACCAGCCAACAACAAGGTGCCGACACAGCCAGCAAACAACGAGCCCAACCCAGCGGCCGCCAGCGCGGGACCGGCGCGGCCTTGACGCGCCATTTGGTAACCGTCCAAAGTGGTCACCACCGAAGAGGATTCACCCGGCAGGTTGACCAAAATGGCGGTGGTGGAGCCGCCGTATTGCGCGCCGTAGTAAATACCCGCCAGCATGATGAGCGCGGACTCAGGTGGCAAGGCGTATGTGGCCGGCAGCAGCATGGCGATGGTGGCCACCGGGCCGATGCCTGGCAACACGCCAATCAGCGTGCCCAACAAGCAACCGATGAAGGCATACATCAGGTTGATGGGCGTACCGGCAACGGCAAACCCGGTGGCGAGATTGGCAAGCAAGTCCATGAGTTTCCGATCAATAACCGCTGATAAAAGCAGGCCAGACTGGCAACTGCAAATTCAGCAAAGAAATGAACACGAGATAGCTGCCGCCAGCCAAGATGCTGGAGAGCACCAGCATGCGGCGCAGATTGAAACTGGTGGCGTCTGCCAGCAAGGCCACGCCGGTGAGCGCAAAAATAGCCACCACCAAGCCAAACGAAGGAAATCCGATGCTGGGCAGGCCACCCAGCAATGCGCCAAAGAGCAAATTGGCACCCAAGATACACACCAGCGGCCGCCATGCGATGTCGCCGATCACGCCGCCATCGGGCGTTTCCACCACCAGCGAGAAAAACATGATGAAGCCGCCCAGCAGCACCAACACCAAACCCAGTACCAAGGGGAAATAACCCGGCCCCATTTGGCTGGCCGAGCCGATGTCATAGGACAAGGCGGAATTCCAGGCAAAGCCCGCGCCAATGGCAGTGAACATCAAACCGGAGACAAAGTCCTTTTGACTCTTGATCGACACGGCGGATCTCCCAAAACAAAACTCAGGCGATTGTGACCTAAGCCAAAGTCAGGCTTGCACCGGCTTGAGCACCTTCAACCACAGCAAGGCGGGCAAGCCCCATTGGGTTTCGATCTGCTCGGCCCGGGCTTGCAGCAGGTCGCGCTCGGGGCGGCTGGGTTTGCGCTGCGCCAGCACCAC
>JBIIPF010000077.1:0-7229 GCA_044342755.1 Limnohabitans sp.
ACGTAGCGTTCGTCCGTGTCTTGTTTCAAGATGTGCAAAGCTTGCAATTGACGGTGCTCGTCATACGCGATGTCCACCACGCGTTGCTCAAAGCGCACCTCACCACCCAAGCGGATGATGTCTTCGCGCAAACCCTCCACCACCTTCACCAGTTTGAAGGTGCCGATGTGCGGGTGCGCTGCCCACAAAATGTCTTCGGGGGCTCCAAAGCGCACAAACTCTTGCATCACCTTGCGGCCCAAATGGCGCGGGTCTTTGATTTGGCTGTAGAGCTTGCCATCGGAAAACGTGCCCGCACCGCCTTCGCCAAATTGCACATTGCTCTCGGGTTTCAAGACGGACTTGCGCCACAAACCCCAGGTGTCTTTGGTGCGTTGTCGCACCGCTGGTCCGCGTTCGATGACGATGGGCTTCAACCCCATTTGGGCCAACACGAGTGCGGCAAACATGCCGCACGGGCCAAAGCCCACCACCACCGGGCGCGGTGTGTCTTGGCCCCAGTCTGCGGGCGCTTGCACGGGCGGCCGCCATTGCATGTCGGGGGTGGCTTGGATGTGCGGGTTGCCCGTGTGTTGCTTCAACAGCAAGGCTTCTTGCTGCGGGTTGTGCAAGTTCACATCGACGATGTAGACCACCAGCAGTTTTTTGCGGGCATCAAAGCTGCGTTTGAACACCTGCCAGTGTGCGATGTCTTGCAACTTCACGCCCAAGGTTTGCGCAATCAGTGGTGCAAGCGCCGGTGTGAACAAGGGCGGTGTGGCGGATGCGTCGGGGGGATCGAAGGCTGCGTCTAAGGGCAGTTTGAGTTCGGAGAGGCGGATCATGACAAGCGGTCCGTGGCGATCGGACAAGGGCTGGTAGATGGCCGTCATTATCAACCGATAATGAACGCGTGAAGCACGCCAGGCCGTCGCTGGTGCAAGGACAGAAATGTCGCACTGGAGGAACGTCCGGACTGCACAGGACAGCGTAGGAGGTAACACCTCTCCACCGCGAGGTGAGGATCAGAGCAACAGAGACGAGTCAAGCAAAACGCTTCGGCGTTGGGCTTGGGTGAAACGGGCAATCTCTACGCGCAGCAATACCAAGTAGGCCAACGTTGATGTGGTTCCGCAGAGTTGGCGGGTAGGTAGCACCGAGCCGGGTGGGCGACCCTCGGCCCAGAGGAATGACGGTCACGTGTTGGGCAACCAACATGCACAAAATCCGGCGTATCGGCGGGCTTCACACTTTTTTCATTGGCCTCGAATATGTGCCACGTGCGCCTCTAGCGAGCGCATGGCCACCGGCCAAATGGTCTGCGGCACATCGTCATACACCAGCGCCAACCAATCTTCCATGCGGCCCTCAGGCATTGCCTGCATGGCTTTCAACACTTTGAGCTCACGCGCCAAGCGGTGGTTTTTCAATCGGTTCATGCAGTCGATGGCGCTGTAGGGCTCGCCCCAGACATTGCCCAGCACATGGCCGTGCGCAGGCAAGATGAACGCCACTTGAAATTCATGGCCCCATGCCATCAGTTTGTCCAAGGACGCCAAATAGTCGCCCATGTGGCCATCGGGCGGGTCGATGACGGTGGTGCTGCCATTGAGCACATGGTCACCGCTGAACAACAACCCATCCTCTTCCAAAATCAAACACACATGGTTGGCCGCGTGCCCTGGTGTGTGCACCACACGCAAGCTGTGGCTGTGCGCGCCAGATTGCAACACCAAGCGCTCGCCATCCACCAATTCGCGGTCGGGCACAAAGTCGCTGTGGGCCCGCGCCGTGGGCAAAGAGGCCATGCCCAAGACGTTCACTTGCAAGCCGTGTTGGGCGCAAAGTTGCTGCAAAAGCGCCGCGCCTGGGGAATGGTCGGGGTGGGAATGCGTGCACACAATCGCTTGAATGTGCCCAGCGGTGCTGTCCCACAGGCGTTGCACATGCGCGGCATCGGGTGGGCCGGGGTCGATGACGATGTAGCCACTGTCCGTGTCACCCACCAGATAGCTGTTGGTGCCGGGGCCGGTCATGACACTCGGGTTGGGGGCTGTGAGGCGCTGCACATGCTCAAGCAAACGAACCGGTTGGTTGGTTTGCCAATCGAGGTGGTGCACGATTTGACCATCGCGACAGGTGAGGGCGAGTTCGCCGTAAGGTGCATCGTGCTCCATGAAGCGCGCCTCTTGCGCATTCAAAAAACCTGCGCGAGGACAACTGGTGAACCAAGGTTGCTCGTTGGCACAGGCTTGCAACACACTGTCCACGGACGCGTGCGCTTGCAGGCGCTCCAGGGTGCGGATGGTGGGAAAGATGATGAAGAAATCCTCTTCCCGGTGACGCCGCAGCGCTTCAGCCGGGCGAATCCACACCGGCTCAAACTGCTCTTGTTCATCGGCCACAGGTGTTTGACCCTCGGGCATGCGGGCCACCAAAAAGGGCACATCAAAACGGCGTTTCAAATCGCGGTCGGTGATCCAATGGGCCAACACAAACACGTGGTCGGCTGCCAATTGCAAACCGAGTGCTTCGCATTGCGTGTGAAGTGCTTGGCTGCGGTCCAGCTTGGCAATGTCGTTCATGTCGGCCATGCGGCCTTCGCGGTCGGTGGCCAGCAACACTCCCAGCTCTTCAAAGCTTTCGCGGATGGCAGCCACCGCTTGCGTCAAGCGGGTGTCGTCTTGGGTGGGCCTGCGTTTCACCAGGTGGTGAATCTCGGCGTCACTGGCATCAATGCCGCCACCTGGAAACACATAAGCCCCCGGTGCAAAGCTCGCGCTCATGGAGCGGCGTGTCATCAGCACTTCCAAGCCCTGTTCACCATCGCGCAACAACAACACGGTGGCAGCAGGCAAGGGTGTGGCGGGGATGCGTTCAGGGTGGATTTGCAGATGGGGGCGGACCATGGTGTATGCCGAGGGGTGGGGGTGAAGGGATGATAATCGGCGCATGCGGATTCGATTTACCAAAATGCAAGGCGCGGGCAACGACTTCGTGGTGCTCGATGAGACCCACGGCCTCTTGGGTTTACGCCCCGAGCAATACCAATTCATCGCTGATCGACACTTTGGTGTCGGTGCCGATCAAATCCTCAGTGTCCGGCCCGCCCCCCAAGCCGATGTGGACTTCGAATACGTGATTCACAACGCCGATGGCGGCGAAGTGGAAAACTGCGGCAATGGCGCGCGATGCTTTGTGCGCTTTGTGCGCAGCCAAGGCCTCACCGACAAAACCACGGTGCGCGTGAAAGTGCATGGCGGCGTCATCACTTTGAACGAACTGCCCGATGGACAAGTGCAAGTGGACATGGGTGCACCTGTCTTTGATTTACCGCAAGTGCCTTTCAACCCAGCGCAGGCCCAAGCCTTGGATGGCGCTGGTGGTTTGCGTTGGCGATTGGCCTTGAATG
Source organism: Limnohabitans sp. (assembly GCA_044342755.1). Taxonomy (GTDB): domain Bacteria; phylum Pseudomonadota; class Gammaproteobacteria; order Burkholderiales; family Burkholderiaceae_C; genus Limnohabitans. Next base: position 3,392 of record JBIIPF010000077.1, read on the forward strand.
CCGTCGACCATGCCGATGTGGCCGTGCTGTCCATGGGCAACCCGCATGCGGTGTTGCGGGTGGACGATGTAGCGCAAGCCCCTGTGTCAAGTTGGGGCCCTTTGATTGAACACCATGCGGCTTTTCCCAAACGCGTGAACGCCGGTTTTTTGCAAGTGCTGTCCCGCACACAAGTGAAGTTGCGTGTATTTGAGCGCGGCGCGGGTGAAACCTTGGCCTGCGGCACCGGCGCTTGTGCAGCGGTGGTGGCCGGTATTCAGCAAGGCTGGCTCGACGAGCAAGTGCAGGTGCACACCCGTGGCGGTGTGCTCACCATTCAATGGCAAGGTGCTGATACATCAGTGATGATGACGGGCCCGGCCACCACGGTATTCACAGGCGAGATGGAGATTCCCGAATGAGCAACCCGATCACACCGATCACCGAAGACGACATTGCCAATTTTTTGGTCAACACGCCTGATTTTTTCGAGCGTCATGCCGCGCTCTTGTCTACCGTGCGTTTTGTCAGCCCGCATGGCCAACGAGCTGTCAGCTTGCAAGAACGCCAAGCCGACATGCTGCGCGAGAAAATCCGTGCACTTGAGCACCGCATGATGGACATGATCCGCAATGGCAGCGACAACGCGGTCCTGTCCGATCGCTTGCACCGCTGGTCCCAAAGTCTCTTGAACACGCAACAACCCGGCAACCTGCCCAACGTCATCGTCGATGAAATCCAGCACCACTTCATGGTCCCGCAAGTGGCCATCCGGGTCTGGAACGTGGACCAAGCCTACGAGATTGAGCCCTTCACCCATGGCGTCAGCGATGATGTGAAAGCCTTTGCCGCCGGTTTGCGAGCACCCTACTGCGGTGCCAACGCCGAGTTTGAAGCCGTCAATTGGCTCGCCCATCCCCATGAAGCCCAATCGGTGGCGCTGCTGGCTTTGCGCAGCACCAACACCCCTTGGTCCACCGATGTGCCCACCGACCCCGAAGCCAAACTGCCCGACCATGAACTCATGGGTTTGTTGGTTTTGGCCTCACCCGATCCGCAGCGTTTCCAACCCTCCATGGCCACAGACCTGCTGGGCCGCATTGGCGAATTGGCCAGCGCTGCTTTGACGCGCTTGCGTTGAACTGGCCCGCATGACCGACAAGCCCGCATTGCTTGAACGCTATCTGGCGCATGCGCAGTTTGAAAAACGTTTGGCCGCGCGAACCGTGGCGCTTTACACCGAAGACTTGAAACGTTTGCAAGCCCTGGCGCAAGAAGCGGGCGTGTCGCTTGAACACGTGCAACCACATCATGTGCGACGCTGGATGGCGCAGATGCACAGCAGCGGCAGAACGCCGCGTGGCATCGCGCTCATCGTGTCGGGTTGGCGCGGTTTTTACACCTGGCTGGGCCGTGAAGGTTTGATCAGCAGCAATCCCTTGGCGGGACTGCGTGCACCCAAAGCCACCAAGCCTTTGCCCAAAGCGCTCAATGTGGACGACGCGGTGCAACTCACCGAACACCGCAACGAAGACCAAGACCCTTGGCTGCAAGCGCGGGACGTGGCCATGGTGGAGTTGCTTTACAGCAGTGGTTTGCGCGTGGCCGAACTCACCGGCTTGGATGTGCAAGCCAGCGCCCAAGCGCGTGGTTGGATTGACATGGCGGGCGCTGAAGCCCATGTGCTGGGCAAAGGCGCCAAGCGGCGCAGCGTGCCCGTGGGCGAGCAAGCCATGAAGGCCTTGCAAGCTTGGCTGGCTGTTCGTTCGCAAGGTTTGCCCGCACAAGCCCAAGCCCAAACGGCCTTGTTTGTCGGGCAGCGTGGCACGCGCCTGAGCTCGCAAGCAATTTGGCAACGGCTTCGTCAGCGCGGTGTGCAAGCCGGCATGAGCACCGCATTGCATCCTCACATGTTGCGCCACTCCTTTGCCAGCCATGTGCTGCAGTCCAGCGGCGACTTGCGCGCGGTGCAAGAGTTGCTTGGTCACGCCAACATCAGCACGACACAGGTTTACACCCGACTCGATTACCAACATTTGGCCAAGGCCTATGACGCAGCGCATCCGCGCGCCCGCAGAAAACAAGCATGAAAACCATCACCCTCAAAGCCGGTAAAGAACGCTCTGCCCTGCGCTTTCACCCCTGGGTGTTTGATTCGGCCATCGCCAAGGGCGGCGGCGACCCGGGTGAAACCGTGCGTGTGGAATCGCAAACCGGTCAATTCTTGGGCTGGGCGTCGTTCAGCCCCACCTCCAAAATCCGTGCCCGCATTTGGAGTTTCCAAAGTGAAGAACGCATCGACAGTGCGTTCTTCGAGCGGCAAGTGGCAGCAGCTGTCGCCATGCGGGCGCGTTTGCAAGTGCCCAGCAATGGTGTGCGTTTGATCCATGGCGAAGCCGATGGCTTGCCGGGCTTGATCGTCGATCGTTATGACGACACTTTGGTGGCGCAGTTTTTATCGGCCGGCACCGAGCGCTTCAAAGCCGACATTGTGAAAGCCTTGGTGTTGCACACCGATGCCAAGCGGGTGTTTGAACGATCTGACTCGGGTGTGCGTGGCTTGGAAGGTTTGTCGGCCGTCACAGGCTGGTTGCACCGCGCAGAGGGCGCAAGCGACGACACCGCCATCGTCATCCAAGAACACGATTGGTCGTTGCAACTCGACATTGCCGAAGGCCACAAAACAGGTTTTTACCTCGATCAACGTGACAGCCGTTTGAAGTTTGCCGAATACGCCCGCCGTTTGAATTTGCGCCAAGTGCTCAATTGTTATTGCTACACCGGCGGCTTCAGTGTGGCCGCGCTCAGCGGCATGCGGCAAAGCGGCGCATTGGGCTCAGGTGCTGAAGTCATTTCAGTGGACTCCTCCGGCCCCGCCATAGCCAAAGCGCAGGCCAATGTGCAGCGCAACGGCTTCAGCACCGACAACGCCAGCTTCATGGACGCTGATGTGAACGCCACCTTGCGCAGCTTGCACAAAGAAGGCCGACAGTTCGATGGCATCGTGCTCGATCCCCCCAAGTTCGCCCCAAGTGCAGCGCATGCCGACCGCGCGGCCCGCGCATACAAAGACATCAACCGATGGGCTTTCAAGCTCTTGGCACCCGGTGGTGTGTTGTTCACCTACAGTTGCTCGGGGGGTATCCCGCCGGAGTTGTTCCACAAAATCGTCGCCTCCGCCGGAACTGATTCAGGCATCGACGCCTACATCTTGGAGCGGGTGCAAGCCGCGCCCGACCACCCCATGACGGTCAATTTCCCCGAAGGTGAGTACCTGAAAGGTTTGATATTGATGAAGAAGTAGCCCGCGCCCTTGAATGCTGGCTACACTGCCCCACTTTGTTTGTTTCGTTGAAAGTCCTGCCATGTTGATCCCCGCCACCGTTCTCACTGGTTTTTTAGGTTCCGGCAAAACCACCTTGCTCAAGCGGGTGTTGTCCGAGTCGCATGGTTTGAAAATCGCCATCATTGAAAACGAGTTTGGCGAAGAAAACATCGACAACGAGATTTTGGTGGCCGACACCAAAGAACACATTGTGCAAATGAGCAATGGCTGCGTGTGTTGCACCATCCGCGAAGACCTGCGCACCACCTTGCAAGATTTGGCCGAGAAAAAACGCAAAGGTGAGCTTGACTTTGAACGCGTGGTGATTGAAACCACCGGCTTGGCCGACCCCGGCCCGGTGGCGCAAACCTTTTTCATGGATGACGAAATTGCCGAGAGTTTTTTGCTCGACTCGATCCTCACCTTGGTGGACGCCAAGCACGCGGCGCAAACCTTGAATGACCGCCAAGAAGCGCGCCGCCAGGTGGGTTTCGCCGATCAAATCTTCATCAGCAAAAGCGATTTGGTGAGTGC
>JBIIPF010000078.1:0-7207 GCA_044342755.1 Limnohabitans sp.
TGGCATTGACCAGCAAACATTGCCGACATTGTTGCCCTTGGTGCGGCAAGCCCTTGAACAACATGGCGACAAGTTGCGGCCAGCCCTGGCCAGCGCTTCACGCTGATCGCGCGTTTTCAAGGCGGCGCGAAGCCGTGTTTTTTCAAAATCGATTGGCCCGCGTTGGACATCACAAACACCATGAACTTGAGGCCATCTTCTAACTTGGTTGAAGATGCAACTTTGGCCATCGGGTAATGAATCGGTGTGGTAGTCGCCACTTGCAAGGCCACTTTCACTTTGCCCGCCATCAACAGTGCATCACTGGCATACACAAACCCAGCATCGACTTCATCGCGGGCCACATAGTCCAAGGCTTGCCGCACGTTTTGGGTGCTGATGACTTTGTCCTTCACGTCATGCCACAAACCAGACTTTTCCAAAGCGCCTTGGGCGTAGAGACCCGCAGGCACACTGGCGGGCAAGCCCATGGCCAAACGCTTGATGTCGGGTTTTTTCAAGTCGACTAGCTGCGTCAGCACGGCATTGCTTTTGGCAGGGATGACCAGCACCAGATGGTTGCTGGCGAACACCTTCACGTCAGCCGCGTTCACCGCTTTCTTTGATACCGCTTTGTCCATGGTGTCGGTATCTGCACTGGCAAACACGTCCACGGGCGCGCCATTCACGATTTGCTGCAACAAAGCCCCTGAAGCGCCAAAGTTGAATTTGACCTTGGTACCGGGGTGTTGGGCTTCATACTGTGCGCCAATGTCTTGAAAGGCTTGGGTCAAACTGGCAGCAGCAGAAACAGTCAGGTCGGCTGCCCACAGGGAGGAACTGAGCAAAAGCGAACAAGCGAACGTGATGCGATTCAAAATAGATCCCCAGAAGAGCCCACCAGCAAGGAAGCAGCCAGGTGTTTGAAACAGAGGCGGTGAGACGCCCGGACAGGGTGAGACATGCGTTGCTCTTTGTGCTTGAAAATTCTGAAATAGAATAGCGAATCGTGTCGCCCTTCTTTTTTAGAATAGCGAATTTACCATCCTTTTGGAAAAGTTTTTTTTGATGGTTGGCAAAAAAACGCAAGACCTGGGTAAAGCCCTGGGCCACAGCAAGACCGACAAGCGCATCGACATCCTGCGCCGTCTGCAGGACGCGGGCTCGATTTCCGAGGCCGCTCGCCGCGCTGGTGTCAGCTACAAAGCAGCGTGGCAAGCCATCGACATCCTGAGCAATTTGGCTGGCACCCCCTTGGTGGAAAAAGTGGTGGGTGGCGCAGGCGGCGGCGGCGCCCAACTCACCAAAGCGGGCAAAGAGTTGCTGAAGGCTTCCACCGATTTGGAAGTGGTGAAGTCGCAGCTCACCAGGAAGACCGGCCGCAAATCGGGCGCAGACTATGCGGGCAGCGGCCTGTTGGGTCTGCGCACCACCATGCGCAACCAGTTCCCTTGCACAGTGTCGGGCATCAGCAAAAAAGGCAGCTTTGTGCGGGTGGAGCTCAGTTCCAAAGGCGGGACGGTTTTTTATTCCAAGATCACCAGTGCCAGCGCCGAGTTGTTCGAGTTGCATGTGGGTCAAGCCGTGTTGGTGTTGTGCAAGGCCACAGCGGTCAGCATCAAACAAGCCTCCAGTGAAAAGCATAAAAACGTGGTGCATGGCGTGGTGGTGCGCAAAGCACGTGGCGGCACCAGTGGTGAAATCAATTTGCTGGTGGAACCCAGCATCACCATCGTCGGCTTTGCCGAGCACTTGAGCGACTTCAACATCAGTGATGAGGCCATTGCCGAGTTGGATGAAACAGCGGTGGTGTTGGCGCTGGCCAACTGACAACAAGGACAGGGTTCGCGCCCTGATGCACGAATGGATGAAGCTTGGATTGCATTGCGGTTGACCTTGAAGGTGGCAGGTTTTGCCACCCTCATCAATTTGTTTTTAGGCATTGGCGTGGCCTATGTGTTTGCGCGAAAAAACTTTTGGGGCAAAGACGTGTTGGACGCGGTGCTCACGCTGCCCATGGTGATGCCGCCCACCGTCTTGGGCTACTACCTGTTGGTTTTGATGGGCCGCAACGGCCCCATCGGTGCGTTTTTACAAAACAACTTCAACATCAACCTGATCTTCACCTGGCAAGCCGCTGTGATTGCTGCTGCCATCGTGTCCTTCCCCCTGGTGTTCAAAGCCGCACGTGCGGCGTTTGAATCCTTGGAGTCTCAATACGAACAATCCGCCAGGGTCTTAGGTGTCAGTGAATTCGCCATCTTCTTTCGCGTCACCTTGCCCCTGGCGTGGCGCGGTATTTTATCTGGCGTGTTGTTGTCTTTTGCACGTTCTTGCGGTGAATTTGGTGCCACCTTGATGGTGGCGGGCAGCATTCCGGGCCAAACCCAAACCTTGTCGATTGCAGTTTACGAAGCCGTGCAAGCCGGTCGCGATGATGTGGCCAATTTCTTGGTGCTGCTCACCTCGGTGGTCTGCATCAGTGTGTTGTTGGTGTCGGGCAAACTCATGCCCGGCCGTGTGATCGAATCACGCTAGGGGGTCGCCATGTTGTGGGATGTGTCACTTCAAAAAACCTATGCAAGCAAGCAACATCAGTTCGAATTGGACATCAGCTTTCAAAGCGATGCCCAGCGTTTGGTGTTGTTTGGTCCATCGGGTGCGGGCAAAACACAGATCCTGAAGATGTTGTCCGGCCTGACCACGCCAGAACATGGGCACATTCGTTTTAACCATGTCAATCTTTTTGATCATTCGCTGGGGGTTTGCACCACACCCCAAGAACGTGCATTGGCCTATGTGTTTCAAGAGTATGCTTTGTTCCCGCACCTGACCGTCATGCAAAACATCGCTTTCTCACTCCAAAAAAGCTGGTTCAACCCAGCACCTCGGTTCAGCCACCCCGATGTGGACCACTGGTTGGACAAGTTCGAATTGCGAACTTTGGCGCACCAATACCCGCATCAACTCTCTGGGGGTCAAAGTCAACGCGTGGCCTTGGCCCGCGCTTTGGTGATGCGCCCCAAGGCCATTTTGCTAGACGAACCTTTTTCTGCGCTGGATGAAAGTTTGCGTCAACACTTGCGCCAAGAATTGGCGCAGGTGCAAGCGCAATTGAACATCCCCATGATTCTCATCAGCCACAACCCCGACGATGTCGAAAGCTTTGGCGATGAGATCATTGAGATCGCAAAAGGCCATGTGGTGACGCACACGCACTGAGCTTTTCTTCCTTTCGCTTGAATTACCTGAAAGACCTGCCATGCCACTCCCCAAATTCACACTGACAGTTGCAAGTGCTTTGCTGTTGCTGAGCCCTTGGCCTGTGATGGCGCAGGACGCTGCCACTGCGCTGCATCAACGCGCCGATGCCGCCACCTGTGCCAACTGCCATGGCAGTGAAGGCCGCACAGTGCCTGGCTCCAGTGTGCCGTCCATCGCTGGCTTGCCGCGAGACTACATGGTGGCGCAGATGAAAGCCTTCAAAGACGGCAGCAGACCCGCCACCGTGATGCACCAACTGACCAAAGGCTTGACCGATCAACAAATCGAGAGCATGGCCGATTATTTCGCTGCTCAAAAACGCTAAGGACACACCATGCAAAGAAGAACACTGCTTCAAACCGGGTTGGCCTTGGGTTCACTGTCCGCCCTCTCGGGTTGCGCCACACTCGCCAGCCAAGCGCCTGCCAAAGCACAAGTGGTGGTCATTGGCGGCGGCTACGGCGGCGCCACTGCGGCCAAGTATGTGCGCATGTTGTCGAACTACAAAATCAGCGTGGTGTTGGTCGAGCCGAACAACACCTTTATTTCATGCCCCATGTCCAATCTGGTGTTGGGCGGTAGCAAAACCATGGCGCAAATCACCACGCCCTACACGGCCCTCAGCAGCAAGCATGGCGTGAGTTTGGTGCACGACCTTGTCACCGCCATCGACCCTGCAAAGAAAACCGTGAGCTTGAAAAACGGCGGCACCATCAGCTACGACAAACTCATTGTGTCGCCGGGTGTGGACATGCATTTCGACAGCATCGAAGGCTTGCAAGCGGCCAACGCCAGTGGTCAAATTCTGCAAGCGTGGAAAGCGGGCGCGGAAACCACGGCGTTGCGCCAACAACTCGAAGCCATGCCAGATGGCGGTGTCTATGCACTCACTGTGCCTGAGGCTCCTTACAAATGCCCGCCCGGGCCGTATGAGCGCGCCAGCCAAGTGGCGCATTACTTCAAGCAGGCCAAGCCCAAATCCAAGGTGCTCATCCTGGACGCTAACCCCGACATCACCTCCAAACCAGCGCTGTTCAAAAAGTTTTGGAGCGACAACTACAAAGACATCATCGAGTTTCGCCCGAATCACAAAGTGACAGCGGTGGACGCCAAAACCAGCACCTTGAAATTTGATGTGCAAGAAAGTATTCGTGCTGATGTGCTGAACGTTTTGCCTGCTATGCGTGCAGGTTCTATCGCCATGCAAACGGGTTTGGCCACGGTGAACAACCGTTGGTGTGGCATCAACTACCAAACCTTTGAGTCTCTGGCTGCCAAAGACATTCATGTGTTGGGAGACGCCACCTTGGCCGCCCCTGCCATGCCCAAGTCGGGTCACATGGCCAACTCGCATGGCAAGGTGGCTGCGGCTGCGGTGGTGGCGCAACTCTCCGATTTGGCCATCAACCCCAGACCATTACTGACCAACACCTGCTACAGCTATGTGAGTGACAAGTTGGTGATTCACGTGGCGTCGGTGCACCAGTACAACGCCGATGAAAAGACATTCAAAACCGTGCCTGGTTCAGGTGGTTTGTCCAACGAGGCGAATGCGCTCGAGGGCACGTATGCGTGGAATTGGGCTCAGAACATTTGGGCTGACACGTTGCTTTGAACAAACACCAGTCAACGCTGCGGCTTGCCGAACATGGTGGGTCGGACGCGTAGCGAACGTTGCCGCTTGCGGCGGTGAGCGGCGGACGAGCCCACCGTGGTTGGCAGGTCAACGTGACTTTCCAGTGCTTCAAGAAGTCACGCGTTAGCCACCCGCCATGGGGACTCATTTTTCTGGTCTTTCGCTCAAAAAATGGTCCCCAGGCCGTGCGGCTTCAGGGTGAATTTCTTGGTCAGCGAATGTTTGGCACACCGATAACTTGCGCACCATTCAAGCCACTTCAGCTTGACTGACGTGCTGGGTCAAACGTGTAGCGAACGTTGCCGCTTGCGGCGGTGAGCGGCGTTTGAGCCCAGCGCGGCAGGCAAGCAGCCGTGAATTAATTGGAATCTGACCCCAATTGGTTCCAATTGGTTTGGATCAGATGTGAAAAGCTACTTGGCCGGCAACAACCGTCGCCCTGACCTGGCCCACCATCTCACTGCCACTCATGTCAAACGCAAACGGCGTGTGCTTGCTCTGACTGTGCAGCGCTTCGGGCTTCACAGCCCACGAAGCATCGGGGTTGTAGACGCACACATCGGCCACACCACCAACACGCAACTGCCCCAAGCCCTGCCCTCGCACACCCAACAACTGCGCGGGTGCCGAGGTAACCACTTGCAAAGCCCGCAACACATCCACTTGGCTTTGCGCTGCCCACTTCAACGTGGCGCTGAGCAACATCTCTAAAGCGGTGGCACCCGCTTCGGCTTGGGCGAAGGGCAAGGCCTTGGCATCGCCTTCCACCGGCGTGTGGTCCGACACCAGCACATCGATGGTGCCGTCTTTCAAACCTTCACGCAGTGCATCGCGGTCGCGTTGTTGCCGCAGAGGTGGTGTGAGCCGGGCGCGGGTGTCAAAGTAACCCATGTCGGCGTCGGTGAAATGCAAGTTATGGATGCTCACATCCGCGCTGATGGCCAATCCTTCTGCTTTGGCAAGGCGCACCAATTCCACACCTGCTGCGCTGGACAAGCGGCACACATGAACGCGTGCGCCGGTGGTGCGCATCAAATCGATGATGGTGTGCAGCGCGATGGTTTCTGCGGCAACCGGCACGCCACTCAAACCCATTCGCGTGGCCAAGGGGCCGCTGGCGGCCACACCTTGGCCCAGCGCCGCATCTTGCGGTCGCAACCAAATGCAATAGCCGTACGTGGCCGCGTATTGCATGGCGCGTTGCAGCGCTTGGTTGTGGGTCATGCTGTGCTCGGCTTGCGAGAAACCAATGCAACCCGCGAGGGTGAGTTCGGCCATCGGTGTGAGGGCTTCACCGTTCAATCCTCGCGTCAATGCGCCCAAGGGAAACACGCGCGCGAGTTGCAAACGCGCTGCGCGAAATTGCAGCATCTCCACCAAGCCGGGTTCATCCAACACAGGGTGGGTGTCGGGTGGACACACCACGCTGGTGACGCCGCCTGCCACCGCAGCGGCCAACTCAGAGTCCAACATGCCTTCGTGCTCATGCCCAGGTTCACCCAAACGTGCACACGCGTCCACCAAACCGGGGATGACCATGCAGCCTTTGGCGTCAATGGTTTGAGCAGCTTTGAACCCAGCGGGCACTTTGCCGATGGCCAATAGATGGCCGTCTTGAATCGCCACATCGGCGCGGGTGTTCAGGCCAGAGGCCGGGTCAATCACTTGGCCGTTTTGAATGAGGATGCTCATGCGTCGTTTCCTGCCACGATGGACATCACCGCCATGCGCACGGCGATGCCAAAAGTCACTTGCGTCAAGATGACGCTTTGCGGTCCGTCCACCACCGCCGATTCGATTTCCACGCCCCTGTTGATCGGCCCGGGGTGCATCACGATGGCGTCGGGTTTGGCCGATTGCAGCTTGGCTTGGGTGAGGCCAAAGCTCTTGAAATATTCTTGACTCGAGGGCAACAAGGCCCCGCTCATGCGTTCATTTTGCAAACGCAGGGTGATGACCACATCGCAATCACGGATGCCGTCTTCCAAGCTGTGAAACACCTTCACACCGAGTTGTGACAAGTCCGATGGCACCAAGGTTTTGGGGCCCACCACCCGCACCTCGGCGCAGCCCAAGGTGGTGAGTGCATGGATGTCCGAGCGCGCCACCCGCGAATGCAGCACATCACCCACAATGGCCACGCGCAAATTGGCGAAGTCTTGTTTGAAGTGGCGGATGGTGTAGGCGTCCAACAAACCTTGGGTGGGGTGCGCATGGCGGCCGTCGCCCGCGTTGATCACGTGCACATGCGGCGCCACATGCTCGGCGATCAAATACGGTGCGCCCGATTCGCTGTGGCGCACCACAAAAATATCAGCGGCCATGGCG
>JBIIPF010000079.1:0-7182 GCA_044342755.1 Limnohabitans sp.
CTGCGGGAATGTCTGTTGCACGGTGGGCGAATTTGCCCCCCACAGGTCGGGCGTTGCAAAAACCTGCAAACGCGTCTCGAATCTGTTCGCGGCTCAGGCCAGCGTAATGCTGTATGCAGGCCAACCAGTCGGTGGGCCATCCCAGCTGTGACACAAGCTCGCGTGGCAAGCCAAAGGGCAAATCAAAGCCGCCCACCCAAGGTCCAGGTGTATGCAAAGCTTGGCTGAAACCAGCGAGCGAATCGCAATGCGCCAAATGATCAAGGACCACGCGGCCTGAGCGCCAGCTCCCCCAAGCCAACACAGTGGTTTTTCTTTTGGATGGGCTGCTGCTGAAATCGCAGCCAAGCACAAGGCTCATGAAGCTTTAGTTTTTTTGCGGAATCAGCGAGAGGAATTCGCGCCGCAAATTGGGGTCTTTCAAAAAGGCCCCCCGCATGACCGAATTGATCATGCGGCTGTCCATGTCCTTCACGCCGCGCCAAGCCATGCAATAGTGGGTGGCTTCCATCACCAATGCCAGACCATCGGGGCGGGTTTTTTTTTGGATCAAATCAGCGAGTTGCACCACCGCCTCTTCTTGAATTTGCGGACGGCCCATGACCCATTCAGCCAATCGGGCGTATTTAGACAGGCCGATAACGTTGGTGTTTTTGTTGGGCAACACGCCAATCCATATCTTGCCGATGACGGGGCAAAAGTGATGGCTGCAAGCGCTGCGAACGGTGATGGGGCCGACGATCATCAATTCGTTCAAATGCTCGGCGTTGGGGAACTCGGTGATGTCTGGAGCCGTCACATATCGGCCGCGAAACACCTCCTGCACATAAAGCTTGGCGACACGTCTGGCGGTGTCTGTGGTGTTGTGGTCGTGCTCGGTGTCAATCACCAAACTCTCTAAGACGCCGCGCATTTTGACCTCGACTTCATCGAGCAAAGCCTCTAATTCACCAGGCTGTAGGAACTCGGCGATGTTGTCGTTGGCATGAAAGCGCTGACCGGAGGCCATCACGCGCTCGCGGATTTTCACGGACATGGGCACGCCTTGGTCAAGCTTGTTTTGAGACATGATGGAAACTGTTTTGATTTTTAAAAAGGAATACTAACAGCCCTGTGGCTGGGGCACTTTCGCATTCGGCCTTGGCCCCAAGGCATCCGGGTTACTGAGGCGGGTTTATCCAGCAGCTTGCATGTGCTGAGCGTACTTGCTGCGGAAATCAGGACTGGCTAAAAGTAATTGGGCTATCCGTTGGGTCAATTTATCGCGGTCGAAGGGTTTGAGCACAATGTCGTTCATGCCCGCTTGTAAACACCGCAGATGATCATCGGTACTGATGTTGGCAGTCAATCCCAAAACCGGAATGTTTTGGTTTTGTGAGGATACGGTTTGACGCAACACGCTGGTGGCCACGATGCCATCCATTTCGGGCATCAGCATGTCCATCAACACCAAGTCGAACTGTTGATGACCCAACAAGGTCAAAGCTTGCTTGCCATGATGGGCTTGCACCACATGCGACTTTGGCCAATGCGACCGAATGACTTGATCGACCAGCAAGCGATTGACCGGGTTGTCGTCAACCACCAGCACCTCCAAAGGCATGGCTTGGATGATCAGGTGCAAAGGTTTGTCCTCTGCCGCTTGGGATGCGCTGTAAGCCTCCGCCTGCGCGGGCTTGTGCGTTAGAAACATGCCAATCGACACGCCTTGTGATGACTTCTGTAGCTGCAACGTCCCGCCCATCAAATGGGTCAGGGCATTGGCCATGTAGAGCATCAGGTTGGCGCGTCCCACTGCTTTTAAATCTTCATGCTGGTCGATGGGGCCTGGCTGTGTCAATTGTTGCGATGCTTCAATGGACAACTCACTTCCAGAGTCTTCCACCGTGAACTGCAATTGCTGTTGTTCAAACCTTGCCCTCAAACAGACTTTTCCGCTTGGTGTGCGTTGCAACGCATGCTCAAGCAAATTCATTAACACTTGGCGTGTTCTGGTGGCATCGACTTCTATCCAAGCCGGAAAATGAGGGTCAATCTCACAGCGGTATTCCAACCGCAAGTCTTTAGCGCGTTGTGCAAACATGTTGAAGGTGTTTTGAATCAAAGCTTCAGATCTCACTCTTTCTCGGTTGACTTTGAGCTTGCCATCGATCAATTGCGTGTAATCCATGATGCCGTTGATGATGCCCAGCAATTGCTGGGCCGTGTTTTCAATCTGTTCAATCACCGCTGTTGCTTCTGGATGTTTATCTGAATCTAGGCGCAACAAGTGAGAAAATCCGACCACGGCATTCATGGGCGTTCGCATTTCGTGACTCAGTCGTGAAATAAATTTCTTTTTGTTTTCTTGCGCCCTCACCAGCTCTGCTTTTTTCTGGCGAATCACTTTGTTGTGCTGGCGCATGACTGCAATGGAATGCCGATACGATTTTGCATAAAACCATGGCAAGGCCAACATGCCCATGCACAGCAGCAACCTTTGCAACACAGTCCAGGCTTGAAAGTCTGCCGAATACTGCGGCATGGCTGCCACCCAATGGCTTTGACCCACCAGCCCCATGCCCACATAGATGGACAAGCAAACCATCATCCAGGCCATGCCCGCTTGGATGGATATCAATCGCAGGGGCATCAAGGGCGCAAACAACAACCATGCCAATTGCACCGACATCACACCACCTGTTTGACTGGCGATATACATGGCGCACAAACTGCAAACAGTCAAGGTGAGGTGAATGATGAGTTTGATGGAGACCCGAAAGATGTAGAGAAACGGGGCCAAAACCAACATGGCACTGGCAGCGATGCTGGCTTTCCCAATGTCGGGCGATGGCGAGTAAGCTGCTATGCCAAACAGCACCAAGCCCACCATCCAGGGAAACGCAGAAATCAAATTGCGTTCGATACGCGATAGTGTTTTGAGTTTTTGTTCTGTTTTCCAAATGGAGGCCGTTTGCAAGCCATCCACATCCCCAATGTGTATTTGAACCATATCGTGTAACCCTTAAGCGACAGCGCTTTTGTCCAGAGTCTGGCTTGTCGAGATCAAGTTTTGAATCGTCTTGCTCAACTGCTGAGGATCCAGGGGCTTGACTATCACGTCATCCATGCCCGCCGACATCAATTGCGCCTTCTCGGCACTGTGCATGCTTGCGGTAACGCCAATCAGCGCAGTTGCCCTTGACCGGGTAGCCATGTCTTGTCTGATCTTGAGACCCCACTCGCCCGCCTCTGCATGCGTCATCCACCCATTCATCAAGACCACATCAAAATCAGCGTCTTGCAAATGCTTCAATGCTTGTTCGCCATTGCTTGTTTGGGTGATCTGCGCTTGTGGCCACACTTTGCGAATGGCTTGCGCCATGACCAATTGCCCCAAAAGTTCATCATCCATGATCAAGATGCGACTTTGACCCATGGCTTGAGCCTCGTCTTCAGGGTTTGTTTCGCCTTGCGTCCAATCACATTGGCGAACCGGTAGGCGAACCCAGAAATGCGACCCTTGGCTGTTTTGGCTTTCAAAGCCAATCGTTCCCCCAAACAAACGGGTCAGCGCCAATGCATTGGCCAGGCCCAATCCAATGCCGCCAAATTTGTGTTGCAGCGACTCGTCACCTTGGTCAAAGCGTTTGAAAATATAAGCTTTGACGTCATCCGTGATACCGACACCGGTGTCGCGTATGTCGATTTGCAGCATTTCTGCTTGGTGACTGAACTGCAGCAAAACCTGCCCTTGGCTGGTGAATTTTTTGGCATTGCCCAACAAGATGCTGACGATTTGCTTGAATCGATCTTCATCGCACCACAGCCATGGGGGCATGTTTTTTTGCACCACGATTTTGAATTCAACCTCGGTGCCCACAGACCACTGTGCCCATTCGTTTTGAATGACCTGTTGTAGCGACATGGGTCGAAAATTCAAGCGCAATTGACCTGCGTTCAATTGCGCGTGGTCAAGGATATTGTTGGTCATGTCCAGCAACTGCTGAATGGATGTGCGTATGTGCTGCACCGTCTCACACAAGTCTGGCTTGTGCTGGGCCATGTCAGCCAGCACATTGCTGTAGCCCAAAATGGTGTTCATGGGAGAGCGCAAATCTTCACTGATGGTGGCAATGAAGCGATCCTTGTAAATTTCAGTCACTTGTAATTTGTTTTGCACGACCTTCATTTTGGTGATGCTGGCTGCAATGCGACTGCTTTTCTGGCGGTATTGCCAGTCGTAAACCAAGTGAATCATCATCAAACAGAGCTGGACAAGCACCAGGTGGATGGCCACGCTGATGCCAGACATGCCCATCATCACTTCTTGCATGTGCAGCTTGTTGTCCTGTGCCGTGAGACCGATGCCGATCAAGACCACCATCACGATGGACAACCAGGCCATGGTGGCTGTTTGCGACAAGAAGAACAAGGCGGCATTGGGCAAGATGGCCAACCACAGCAAACTGGGCGAAAAAATGCCACCCCCCCACCAAACCATGCCAACCGCCACCAAGGTCCCTAACGCCAACCATGCATGAATCCACGACCGATGAAGGGCGCGAGACCGATCGGAAAGCTTGAGCAGTTGCCGACAAAAATTATCTAAAAAGACATTCATAAGCGGATGCTAACCGCTTTAAAAGTACTACTATAATTTAATAATTACTCTTTATTTGTTAATTTTATCGAATAATTTTATATGGATAACCATTTAAGTACTATTAAAACAGCCATTCAGGCTATTGAAAGAATACTTTGTTCGACGTTTTTCAGATCTTCATTCGCCTTGTTTGGCGTCCAAATTTCTCAAACGAATGTGCAGTTCACGCAACTGTTTTTCATCCACCAACGATGGTGCTTGCGTGAGCAAACACTGGGCGCGCTGGGTTTTGGGGAAGGCGATCACGTCCCGGATGGACTCGGCACCCGTCATCAGGGTGACGATGCGGTCTAGGCCAAAGGCCAAACCTCCATGAGGCGGTGCGCCATATTGCAAAGCGTCGAGCAAGAAGCCGAATTTCACTTGCGCTTCTTCGGGTGTGATTTTCAAGGCATCAAACACTTTTTGCTGCACATCGGCGCGGTGGATCCGCACTGAGCCACCACCGATTTCCCAACCGTTGAGCACCATGTCGTAGCCCTTGGCAATGCATTTCTCTGGGGCGGTGACCATCCAATCCTCATGGCCGTCTTTGGGCGCGGTGAACGGGTGGTGCACCGCGTTGTAACGCTGTGCCTCTTCGTCGTATTCGAACATGGGGAAGTCCACCACCCACATCGGCGCCCAGCGGTCTTCAAACAAACCGTGCTTCTTGCCAAACTCGCTGTGGCCGATTTTCAAACGCAGTGCGCCGATGGCGTCATTCACAATCTTGGCCTTGTCTGCACCAAAGAAAATCAAGTCGCCGTCTTGTGCGCCGCTGCGTTTGAGCACTTCGTCCAGGGCTTTGTCGTGGATGTTTTTAACAATAGGCGACTGCAAACCATCACGGCCTTTGGCCAGCGCGTTCACGCGGATGTAAGCCAAGCCTTTGGCACCATAAATTTTCACGAACTCGGTGTAGGCATCAATTTCACCCCGGCTGATGCCGCCCTCTTCGTCCGAGCCGTGCGGCACGCGCAAGGCCACCACGCGTCCACCTTTCATGTTGGCTGCACCCGAGAAAACTTTGAAATCCACATCGGCCATGATGTCTGTGAGTTCGGTCAATTCGAGCTTGATGCGCAGATCGGGTTTGTCCGAGCCGAAACGGTGCATGGCTTCGCTATAGGCCATGATGGGGAACTCGCCCAAGTCCACATCCAAAGCGGTTTTGAACACGCCTTTGATCATGTCTTGGAACATGGCGCGAATTTCTTCTTCGCCCAAGAATGAAGTTTCGATATCGATTTGGGTGAACTCAGGCTGACGGTCAGCCCGCAAGTCTTCGTCACGGAAACATTTGGTGATTTGGTAATAGCGGTCAAAACCGGCCACCATCAGCAACTGTTTGAACAACTGCGGCGACTGCGGCAACGCAAAGAAATGACCATCGTGGACACGGCTGGGCACCAAGTAGTCGCGAGCGCCTTCCGGCGTGCTTTTGGTCAGCATGGGGGTTTCAATGTCGACAAAGCCGTTGTCATCCAGGAAACGACGCACCGCCATCGACACTTTGTAGCGCAGCATCAGGTTTTTCTGCATGTAGGGTCGGCGCAGATCCAAAACGCGGTGCGTCAAGCGGGTGGTCTCCGACAAGTTGTCGTCATCCAATTGGAAAGGCGGCGTGACCGACGCGTTGAGCACGGTCAACTCGTGGCACAGCACTTCAATCTTGCCGCTCTTCAAGTTGTCGTTCGTGGTGCCTTCAGGGCGAGCACGCACCAACCCCTTGACTTGAATACAAAACTCGTTGCGAACATCTTCAGCCACCTTGAACATCTCAGGGCGATCAGGATCACAAACAACTTGGACAGAGCCCTCGCGATCGCGCAAATCGATGAAGATCACGCCACCGTGATCACGGCGACGGTTGACCCAGCCACACAAACTGACGGTTGCACCTTGTATTTGCTCAGTAACCAAGCCGCAGTAATGAGTTCGCATCGCCATGGTGATTTTTTCTTTCTGTCTGATGTAAGAGGAAGGTGAAACTTGGTGCCCTTGGCACCGGAGTTCAAGTCGCTTTAGGAGCAGGCGACAAAGACGAAGTTGGTGAGACAGCACCCATGGAGATCACATAGGTGAGCGCCTCGTCCACACTCATGTCAAGCACCACCACATCCTGACTTGGCACCAGCAAAAAGAAACCACTGGTGGGGTTGGGCGTGGTGGGTACATAGACACTGATGAAACCCTCACCAAGATGCTGCGCGACTTCCCCTGAAGGCGTGCCGGTTTGAAAAGCGATGGTCCAAGCACCTTGGCGTGGATATTGAATCAGCAGGGCTTGACGAAATGCATTGCCATTGCTTGAAAACAAGGTGTCCGAGACTTTTTTGACACTGGTGTAAATGGACTTGACGATGGGAATGTGGGTGAATAATTTGTCCCATTGCTTGACCAACCAATTGCCAAAAACATTGGAGGCGAAAGCTCCAGTCATCACAAGTACCAAAAACACCAATATGACGCCCAAGCCTCGAATGTCTCTTAAATGTGCAAAAGAATCATTGAATCCTTGGGGTAAAAAATTCCCCAGACCCTGTAAGACATTG
>JBIIPF010000080.1:0-7138 GCA_044342755.1 Limnohabitans sp.
CTGGCGATTTCTTGGTTTCGGCTTCCTTGATGAGTTGCTCTCCCATGAAAGTCTCAACCCCCAAGCGCAGGTAAAACGGCGTGGGTGCTGTCCAATTCAATCGCAATCCATCGTCATACCAATGGCCGCCCAAAAAGCCGCGATAGAGCAATGGGCGTTCTGAGAAATCATCCGCATGAGGATGTTGTTCATTCAGATAGCCTATTTGAGACGAAAACCTGCCCACTCTGGCTTGCAATCCAGCGGGCAGGGTCTTGGTTTCGACCCATGCATTTTCCAAATGGGTTTCAACATCACCATCTTTGGTGTGCACAGCTGCTGAAATCTCCGCGTTCAAGGCGCTGCCAAGTGCGCCACGGGCCACCAAATCACTGTGGCCAAGTTGCAAGTCTTTGCCACGGGCGCCGAGTTCGAGTTCTTTGGAGGTGTTGGCCACGTCCAAGACGGCGCCAAATTCCCAGCCAGGGGTTGTTTCTGCATGCACCATGACAGGCATCAGCAAACAGCCGATGCACGCACTCAGCGCTGTCGGTTGAAAAATCGTTTTGAACATGCTCATTCCTTGAAAATAAAAAGGTGAGCTTATCTTAACGCAAATGCATTCTCATTAGCAATAGCCTTGCAAGCTGTGAAAGTCAGCTTCAGCCCTTGTTGAAAACGGCGTCCACCGGCAATTGCATGGCCGAAGCGAGTTGATTGGTTTTTCCCGCCAATGCAATCACTCTCAGTAAGTCGGCATGCTGAGCCGATGACATGCCTTTGTTGACAGCTGATGCAGTGTGTGAATGGACACAGTAACTGCAAGCGTTGGTCACCGAGACAGCGATGTAAATCATTTCTTTGGTCAATGGATCAAGGGCAGAGGGTGTTGCCATGACGGCTTTGACCTCCCGCCAAGTGCTCTCTAGCAAGTCTGGATCAAAGGCCAAATAGCGCCACATGTTGTTGACGAAATCACTTTGCCGGGTTTGTCTGATGTCATCAAAGACAGCCTTGACCTGGGGATGACTCTCTACATTCGATGGAACTGGCAGGGTGCTCATAGGGATTCCTTTGATAAAAGATGCATTGTGTGACGTACCATGATTTCAATCTCAATGAATGGATTCTGCGCATCAAGTGAGTAAGCCTAATTTACACAGTACACATTACCGTCCCGACATCGACGGACTGCGGGCCATGGCGGTTCTGACCGTTATGGCATTTCATGCCTTTCCAGAAAGCGTGAAAGGCGGCTTCATTGGGGTTGATGTTTTCTTTGTGATCTCGGGTTTTTTGATCACCAAGCTGATTCAAAGTGGCCTTGACAACCAACATTTCAGATTCAGTGCTTTTTACGCCAGCAGAGTAAGACGATTATTTCCTTCGCTCTTGGTGGTTCTGCTGAGCTGTCTCTTTTTGGGCTGGTTCGCCTTGCTGTCAGATGAATACAAATTATTGGGAAAGCACATTTCTGCAACTGCTGTATTGATTCCCAATTGGATCCTCTGGAGCGACAGTGGCTATTTTGATTACGCCGCCCATTCAAAACCGCTGCTTCATCTTTGGAGCTTGGGCGTTGAGGAACAATTTTATTTATGCTGGCCTTTGACTTTCTGCTTGTTGTACAGACACCGATTCAATGTGTTGGGAGCCACTTGCATCCTCTTGCTTTGCTCGTTTTTCTTGAACTTGTACATGATAGAAAAGTATCCATCAGCCAGTTTTTTCTGGCCCTTCACCCGTGCATGGGAACTGTTGGCAGGCAGTTTGTTGGCTCAGTTGATGCATTCAGGCTTCGGGGTCTCTGGCGCACGCAAGGCCAAACTTGCCGACAACCGGCTCCTCAAACAGAGCATATCGATCCTGGGCGTTCTGATGTTGTCAGTGGGCTTGCTTGTGATCGATCAAGAGAAGCGCTTTCCGGGTAGCTTGGCACTGTTGCCCGTGATTGGAACCCTGCTGATCATTGCGGCGGGTCCACATTCTTGGTTCAACCAGACGGTTCTGTCGCATCGCCTCCTGGTTGGCATTGGCTTGATCAGCTACCCCTTGTACCTGTGGCATTGGCCACTGCTGTCGTTCGCGACGATTCTTGAACAAAACCAGCCCGCTTGGCAAGTTCGCAGCTTGTGCATTGCGGTTGCATTTCTCTTGTCTTGGCTCACCTATGTGTGCATTGAACGTCCAGCCCGTTTTGGAAGGCATCTCAAAGCAAAAACTTACAGCTTGATCGCGCTGATGTTGATCACTGCATGCTTGGGTTTCGCTACCTACGCTTCAGAAGGCTTCAAATCAAGATTTGCCAATCAGTTGATCGAAGTTCAAATCGCTGACCTGACTTTTGACATGCCAACCAGTTCAGATTGGTATTGCAGTCAAGTCAGTAACGAAGGCCCTCGTTGTTTGGCCAGCGGACCTGCGCCAACGGCTGTGGTGATGGGAGACAGCCATGCGTTGACCATTTATCCTGGATTGGTGGCGCGATTTCAATCAAAAGGTCAGACCTTGGCACTTTACGGGGGCAGTGATGGCTGTCCGCCACTGTTGAATGTGGTTATTCAAGACATTGGTGGCGACGTCAGAAACTGTTTACAAAAAGGGACCCAAGCTATTTTGCGCATCATCCAAGACCCTGCAATCAAGGAAGTGATACTGACCAGCCGGGGTCCGATGTACACCACAGGACAAGGCTTTGGCGATATAGAGTCATCACAATTTGGCACTTGGGTTCTGCACTTTGAAGGGGAAGAAAGAGGTTTTCGCAGCAATGAACAGGTTTTTCTTAAGGGCTTGGCCAGCACCTTGGATGCGTTGAAGGCGGCAGATAAAAAAATCACCTTTTTGCATGATGTGCCGGAACTTGGGTTTGACATCCGAAGCTGTTTTAGCTTCAGGCCCATGGCGTTGTCCAATCAGGTCAAGATGCCATGCGCCGTGGCGAAAAGTGATTTTTTAGCCAGAACCGAAATACACAGGGCTGCAGTGGATCAAATCTTGTCAGCAAGGCCTGAAGTCAAAGTCATTGATTTAGCCCAAGCATTGTGCGAGGACCAATGGTGTTTTGGTGCAAAGAACGACGTCTTGCTTTACATGGACGATGATCATCTGAGTCGCAGAGGTGCTGAATATGTGGTGCGGCAGTTATGGGATCAGTTTTAGACAGGCTTGATGTCTTGATTTCAAACATCATGGATCTGTGCTGACAATGGGCCAGCCCGTTTTCACCAGTTCATCCAAGATATTCATGGCATCTTTCGCGGTGGACGCGTAGGGATTGAATTCTGGGTGGTTCATTTTGACCATGGGATCTTGCGCATTCAGGTGGACGAGTGCCATGGACCATTGATCGAATTTGCGTTGCGTGATTTCTTCCATGCAAAGAAGTTCAATATTGTGATGTCTAGAATCTGCAATGATGCGACAAAATAAATGGTTGACTTTGGATCGTTCACCCTCAAGGACTTGCATGTAAAGACCAGTTCCTTGGCATAAAACACCTGAAATGTCAGCGTTTTTATTCTTCAGGGTTGAGCTTTTCAAAATGGTGGAGGTCACGGATGTTGTGACAGGACCCGTGGGCTGGCTGACATACAAAAGGCTGACAAGCATGAGGAAACTCCTTTGCGATACCGATCACGCATTCACAAGACGGTGCCACTGCCAAGACGTCAACAAGTGCCCAGATATTGTCACTGGTCGCTTTTTCGATGCCTTGAGCCTATCAGTTTGGCCCTGCACAATCAATGCGGGGTTTCACAGACCTCTAGGCACGCCACCAAGGTGCCCGGCGTCATGATTTAATGGTCACAAAGCAGTAGGAGAACAAATTGAAGTTTCAATTCAAACGCATTGCGCAATGGCTTTTACCCGTTGGCTTGAGCACCATGGTTCACGCCTCCAATTCACTCTACGAGTTTTTGGAGTGTCCTTCTCAAAAAGAAGCCGCCACGCCACAAAGCTGTCAACGTCAGTGCACGTCATTTGGATCAAGTCCAGCCTCCTACGAGGTTGATCTATCCGGTGGAAAGGTCACGGAAATGACTTGGCAAGCTTCGAACTTGCTGGCCCAGCGTGAATTGAAAGGTTGCAGTATCAAGGATGCGCAAAACTGGCGTTGCCTGTCAGAATCCGAAATGATGGGTGGCATCGTTCGAAGAGACACCTATGCCATTGCCGGGCAGGTGTTCATGGATGTTGGCGGCTCCGGGGGCGAGCAGTTTTACTGCAGTGTTCAGAAAAACAGGACCAACTGACGCTTTCACACCCTCTTCAAGATTTGCAACTCAGAAGGAATGTCATGACATCAGCAGAACGCGATCAATTGCTTTTTTTTCTGCGACAAGTTCTTCAGCGTCCAGCTGCGGGCAAAGATACAGTGGCAGACCAGCTCATCAAAGAAGCGTGTGCACAGCATCCCGACGCACTTTATTTGTTGGTGCAAAGGGCCATGGCCAGTCACTTGGCTTTGCAAGCCGCTTTGGATTCCAACGCGGCATTGCAGTCACAGCTGAGTCAGTCTTTGGATCCATCCAAACGTCTTGCGCCGCCCACCGTCGGCAAGCCTGCTCATCCGGCATTCCCTGCCACCAGTTTGTGGGGTTCGGGCGTCTTGGGTGCGATTGCCGGTACTGCTGTTGGCGTGGTGGCTGGCGGTTGGCTCTTTTCGGATGTTGATTTGATGCCTGACATCATCGAATCCGCATCTGATGCTGTGACTGATGATGGATTGGGGTTGGATGGGGATGACTGGGCATGACAGGCTTGAAAACAGCTCAGAAAAAACGCTCTACACGGTAGGGGCTGGGATCGATAAAAGGTGTCTGACCGCACATCACTTCGGCCAGTAACCGGCCGCTGGAAGCTGCTTGTGTGAGCCCATGATGGGCATGACCAAAGCTGAACCACAAGCCAGGATGCTTTGGCGCAGCCCCTATCAAGGGCAGCATGTCTGGAGTGCAAGGGCGCGACCCCAGCCACGCTTGGCCGTCCTTGCGCTCTCCCAAGTGCGTCAATGAACGCGCCACAGGCTCGATCCGCTCCAACTGCACGGGTGTTGCTGGCGCGTCGCGCCATGCAAATTCAGCGCCTGTCGTCAGACGCAGTCCTTGTTTCATGGGCGCAATGGCATAGCCATTTTCAACATCCACAATGGTGTGTGAAAGCGTTGTTGCAGCCGTTTGAAAATGCATGTGATAGCCCCTCTTGCGCCCCAATGGAAGGCGGTACCCAAGTTGGCGGACCATGTCTTCGCCCCAGGGCCCAAGCGCCAGCACAGCTTGCGGGGCATGGACGCGACCGGTTGCGGTTTGCACCAACCATTCGGATGCATCTGCCTGCAATGTCGAAGCATCGCCTTTCAAAAACTTTCCGCCTCGTTGTTCAAACAAGCGCCAATAAGCGTTTGACAATGCTTGGGGGTCTTGGATTTGACGCGCATCGGGATAGTGCACACCGCCTGTCAAACCGGATTTGAGCGCAGGTTCTTTGGCCAAAAGTTGTGGCGCTGACAACACCACGGCATTGACGCCATAAGCGCGGCTTTGCTCGGCCATGCGGAGATGCTCTTGGACGCTTTGCTCGGTGCGAAAGACCTTGATCCAGCCTTGCTCGTTCACCAAAGCCTGAGCATCTGCAGCTTCGATCAGCGGCTGGTGTTCACTCCAACTGTGTTCAATCAAGGGCAGGGCGCCCGCGATGGCTGCCGGGTAGAGGGCAGGTGAAGAATGCTGCCAATACCGCCACATCCATGGCAGCAATGATGGCAAGGCCCGCCAGTGGTAGTGGGCAGCAGTGCGTTGACCGAGTGCGTAGGCCAATAAAGTTTTGAAGTCGCGTGGAAAAGCATACGGAAACACGGTGCTGCGCTCAATCAAACCGGCATTGCCAAAGCTGGTGGCGGCACCTGGTTCGCCACGATCAACCAAGATCACATGGCGGCCTTGTTCTTGCAGCTTGAGCCCCAGGGTCAATCCCACAATGCCTGCGCCCAGAACCAAAACATCGACAGATTTGTTGTGCATGTCCGCCATTATTCAATGATTGCCAGTGTCCATGCGCAAGCGACAAGTTGGCGCTACCCTTGATGGATTCGGGGCATGGTGTGACCTTGAATGGGATCAGGGGTTTTCCTAGTACATTGGGCACCTCATTTTTTTAAAACCATGTCTTCCTCGTTATCTACTCGTTACACCGAACTGCGTCATCACACGTTGCAACTGGCTGCCCCGCTGAGCGCCGAGGACCAATGTGTTCAGTCCATGCCAGACACCAGCCCCACCAAATGGCACTTGGCCCACACCAGTTGGTTCTTTGAAAGCTTGGTTCTCAAGCCTTTTTCTCCAAACTACCGAGTCTTTGATGAGGCATTTGCGTTTTTATTCAACTCCTATTACGAAGTACTGGGTCCGCGCCATCCCCGACCAGAACGCGGTTTGCTCACACGCCCTGGCCTGAATGAGGTGATGGCGTTTCGCCAACACGTCGATGCAGCAATGCAGCAACTGTTGAGCCAACCAGCAGACATGAACCGGCAAGCCTTGGACTTGATTGAATTGGGTTTGAACCACGAGCAACAACACCAAGAGTTGTTGCTGACCGATGCCCTGCATTTGTTGTCTTGTCATCCCTTGCTGCCTTCTTATGACAGCAGCATGTCAAATTCCAAGGCGCATGTTGGCGAGATGCATTGGCTGTCCTATCCAGAGGGATTGCACAGTTTTGGTCGAGCCATGGAAGAACCACACTTTGCTTTCGACAACGAAACACCAAAGCACCAGCGCTTTGTGCAAGGTTTTCAAATCGCCAGCCGCTTGGTGAACTGTGGCGAGTACCTGGCCTTCATTCAAGACGGCGGCTACGACAACGCCGACCTGTGGCTGTCGGAAGGCCGTGCCCATGTGCTGAACAACGCTTGGCAATCTCCCCTGTATTGGTTGGCCCCACACGATCCTCGCGCTCCCTCAGAACAATGGCAGGTTTTTGGATTGAAAGGCGTGCAAGCCCTCGACCCGCAAGCCCCGGTATGCAATTTGAGTTTTTACGAAGCGGCTGCATTTGCGCAATGGGCTGGCGCCCGCTTGCCCACCGAGTTTGAATGGGAGCTGGCCAGTGCGCACCCACACATGCACGACCTGCACGGCCAGGTGTGGCAGTGGAC
>JBIIPF010000081.1:0-7136 GCA_044342755.1 Limnohabitans sp.
CTGAGCTTGATTAACAAATTGAAACCATTTTTGGCAGGTCTCCTCTGCCTTTCAGCAGCCGCCACCTGGGCCGGCCCCCAGCGCGAAGAACACCTGGCCGATTCGGTGCGCATCGCCATGTCCTCGGCGGTGGCCGACTTGCCCCCGCCCACGCCGTATTTGCCCACGCCGCAAGACGAGTTGCTTTACCAGCAGTGGCTCAACCATGCCCAAGCCCAGCTGGCGCGTCGGCTTCGAAACAAACAAGGCCAATGGCGTTTGCCCGAGTTGGCCTCGCCTGAATTGCAGTTGGCTTTTTTGCAAACGGTTTGGTATGAAAGCCAGCGCGCGGCGCTGGAACCCTCATTGGTGTTGGGCTTGATCGAGGTGGAGAGTGGTTTCAGGAAGTTCGCCATCAGCAGCGCCGGGGCGCGGGGCGCGATGCAGGTGATGCCGTTTTGGACCCGCCAGCTGGGCAACGGCGACGCCTCGGTGTTGTTCCAGTGGCAAGCCAATCTGCGCTTTGGCTGCGTCATCTTGCGCCACTACTTGGCGATAGAGCAGGGCGATTTGCACATGGCCTTGGGCCGCTACAACGGCAGCCGGGGTCAGTTGGCCTACCCGCGGGCGGTGTTGGCTGCCCAGCGGCGCTGGCAGCCCTGACCCTTATGCGCCAAGCACCTTGGGCAGTTCACCACTTTCATACATCTCGGTCATGATGTCCGAGCCGCCAATGAATTCGCCCTTCACATACAGCTGCGGGATGGTGGGCCAGTTGCTGTATTCCTTGATGCCTTGGCGAATCTCGGCGTCGTCCAGCACGTTGATGGTGGTCAGGGTTTTGGTGTCCACACCGCTGGCTTTGAGCAACTGGATGGCGCGGCCTGAAAAACCGCACATGGGAAAGCTGGCATTGCCCTTCATGAACAACACGATGTCGTTGTCTTTGACCAATTGGTCGATGCGTTGATGCACGTCTGTCATTTCTGGCTCCAAATAAAAAAACGAGGCTTTGCGCCCGCTAAGCAGAGATTATTTCACTTCTGGCCACTGGCCACCGGTGCAGCGCGGGATGCCCGCGAGGTCCTTGCGGCTTTGCACGTTTGCAAAGCCCGCTTGTTGCAGCAAAGCTTGCACAGCCAAAGCTTGTTCAAAGCCATGCTCGAGCAGCAGCCAACCACCAGGTTTCAGGTGCGCCGGAGCTTGGAACGTGATGCTGCGGATGTCGTCCAAACCGTCTGCGCCACCCACCAGCGCTTGGCGGGGTTCGGCGTGCAGGGCGGGCAAATGCGGGTCGGCTTCAGCAATATAGGGCGGGTTGGAGACGATGACATCCAAGCGGCCTTGCACGCCGCTGAGCCAATCGCCATGCAGGAATTGAACTGCTAAACCCAGCCGCTGCGCATTGGCGTGCGCCACGTGAAGCGCATCGGCGCTGGCGTCCACCGCGCGCACAGCCCAGTCGGGGCGGGCGTTTTTCAAGGCCAGTGCAATCGCGCCACTGCCTGTGCCCAAGTCCAAGACCTGTGCGGCTTGCGGGCCGAGCTCCAGCGCCCAATCCACCAAAGTTTCGGTGTCGGGACGCGGCACCAACACCCGCGCATCGACTTGCAAGGCCAGACCGTGGAAGTCTTGCCAGCCGGTCAGGTAGCCCAGGGGCACGTGTTGCAAACGCTGTTGCACCAACTGCATGAAATGGCGCAGCTGTTGGGCGTGAAGTTCATCCGTGTCGTGCAACAGCAGCCAAGCGCGGTCGTGGGGGTCGTGCGCCAAAGCATGCAGCAGCAAAGTTTGGGCTTCCAAGTGGTCCAAGCCCTGCGCCTTGGCCGCTTGCACAGCCTGGGCGATGTTCAAGTTTGGCCCTCCAAGGCCGCCAATTGTTCGGCGGCTTCAAAAGCTTGCAGCGCCTCGATCACGTCGCCCAAATCGCCTTCCATGATGGCCAAGAGTTTGTAAAGCGTGAGGTTGATGCGGTGGTCGGTGAAGCGGCCTTGCGGGAAGTTGTAGGTGCGGATGCGGTCGGAGCGGTCGCCGCTGCCAATCAAGGATTTGCGCTCGGCGGCGTCTTTGGCAGCGCGTTCAGAGCGGTCTTTTTCTTGGATGCGCGCGGTGAGTACCCGCAGCGCTTGCGCCTTGTTGCTGTGCTGGCTGCGCCCGTCTTGGCATTCGGCGACGATGCCGGTGGGCAAGTGCGTGATGCGCACGGCGGAGTCGGTTTTGTTGATGTGCTGGCCGCCCGCGCCGCTGGCGCGGTAGGTGTCGATGCGCAAATCCGAGGGGTTGATTTGTATCGCTTGGGCTTCATCGGGCTCGGCCAACACCGCCACGGTGCAGGCGCTGGTGTGGATGCGGCCTTGGGTTTCGGTGGCTGGCACGCGTTGCACGCGGTGACCGCCCGACTCGAACTTGAGGGCGCCGTAAACGCCAGCACCTTCAATGCGGATCACCACCTCTTTGTAGCCGCCCAACTCGCTGGGCGACTCGCTCATCACCTCGACGCGCCACTGCCGTGTGGCGCAATAGCGGGTGTACATGCGCAGCAAATCGCCGGCAAACAGCGCGGACTCGTCGCCACCAGTACCCGCGCGGATTTCCAAAAAAGCGTTGCGGGCGTCGTCTGGGTCTTTGGGCAGCAGCATGCGCTGCAGTTGCGCCGCCAGCGCAGCCATGTGGGTTTCGCCGTGGGCCAATTCTTCTTGCGCCATGGCTTGCACATCGGGGTCGGCGTCTTGCAACATGGCTTGCGCGGCCTCCATGTCGGCGCTGTGCTGCAGCCATTTTTGATAGGGCGTGACCAAGGCCACCACCTCGGCATGCTCGCGCGACAGCACCATGAACTGGGTCATGTCTTGCATGATGTCTTCGCGGGACAGCAAAAAATCCAGCTCGGACAAGCGTTGTACCGAGCGCTCAAGCTGAGCGCGCATGAAAGGTTTCATAGGGGGAGCCTCAGCTAACGGCTGGGGCGCAAGAAGAAGTGTTCAATGGCGCTGCGCGCTTCTTGGCGGGCATGGGCTTCATCGGCGTGAAGCTCGGACATGGCACCGTGCAGCATTTTTTGGGTCAGGCCTTTGGCCATGGCTTCCAACACGGCCTCAACCGGTTCGCCCTTGGCCAGCATTTTTTGGGCGCGTTGCAACTCGGCGGCGCGCCAGGCTTCAGCTTGCTGGTTGAGTTGTTGGATGAGGGGGACGTCTGAGCGTTGGTCCAGCCAATGCACAAAACTTTTCACGCCGGCATCGATGATTTCTTCGGCTTCGGCCACGGCTGCTTGGCGACTGGCTTGGCCGGTTTGCACCACTTGCGACAAGTCGTCCACGGTGTAGAGGTAGACATCGCGCAGTGATTTGACTTCCGGCTCGATGTCGCGGGGCACCGCCAAATCGACCATGAACATCGGGGTGTTGCGGCGGTTTTTCAGGGCCCTTTCGACGGCACCCAAACCGATGAGCGGCAGGGTGCTGGCGGTGCAACTGATGACGGCGTCAAACTCGTGCAAGCGGTTGGGCAGCTCGGCCAAATGCATGAAGCGCGCGCCAATTTGTTGGGCCAGGTGTTCGCCGCGTTCTGAGGTGCGGTTGGCCACCGTCATGGACTTGGGTGATTTGGCCGAGAAGTGGGCCGCGCACAGCTCGATCATTTCACCGGCACCGACAAACAGCACATTGATTTTGCTGAGGTCTTCAAACAACTGACCCGCCAAGCGCACCGAGGCGGCCGACATGCTGATGCTGTGGGCGCCAATTTCGGTGGAGCTGCGCACCTGCTTGGCCACCGCAAAAGAACGCTGGAACATTTGGTGCAAGGTCGAACCCAATGCACCAGCTTCGCGGGCCACGCGCACCGCGTCCTTCAATTGACCCAAAATTTGGGGCTCGCCCAGCACCATCGAATCGAGACCACTGGCCACGCGAAACGCATGACGCGCAGCTTCATCGCCAAGCAGGCTGTAGGTGTGGCCCTGCAAAGCGTCGGGGCTGACGCCGCCAGACTGCGCCAACCAAGACATGGTTTGCGGCAAGGACACCTGCTGAGAAGCGCAGTAAATTTCGGTGCGGTTGCAGGTGGACAAGATGGTGGCTTCGGTTTGGCCGCCAATGCTTTGGCGAAAACCTTCGAGCACCGGACCCATTTGTTCGACAGCAAAGGCAAAGCGCCCCCGCAAATCAAGTGGTGCGGTGGTGTGGTTGAGACCGAGCGCCCAAACAGACATAGGGGGTGATTATAAAATTGAAGTGATGGATCTTCTGTCGCTTTCTGTTCACGTGGTCAATTTCATTGCGCCTGCGCTCGCCGTAGCCGCATGGATCACCCTCATCTATCCCTTGGTATGGCGACAAGAACAAACTTGGAAGGCTTGGAAAAAGAAGTTTGTCCTGAACAGCTTGGCGGGTTGCGCCATGCTTTTGCTGGGTTTGCTGCTGTCAGGTCAAGACGGCAAGATGATCAGTTACACCGCCATGGTCTTGGCAATTGCGAGCAGCCAATGGTTATTAAGTCGTGAAAAGACTGCTTGAGAAGCCCCTAGGTTAATATTCAAGACTTATTTATGAACGCGCCAACGCCCCTCCACCATTTGTCAATGGCCGTCCAAGACGGTCCTCGGCTTCGCGAAATTCCCTACAACTACACCTCGTTTTCCGACCGCGAAATCGTCATTCGCTTGCTGGGCGACCCGGCGTGGCAGATTTTGGAAGCCTTGCGGGCTGAACGACGCACCGGACGTTCTGCCCGCATGCTCTACGAAGTGCTGGGTGACATTTGGGTGGTGCAGCGCAACCCCTATTTGCAAGACGATTTGCTGGACAACCCCAAGCGGCGCCAGTTGTTGGTGGATGCCTTGCAGCACCGCTTGCGCGAAGTGCACACCCGACGCACCAAAGACCTGGACGGCGAACGCGATGCACTGGTGGGTCAACTGATTGACCAAGCTCAGCAGGCGGTCAAGGCATTTGCCGCGCAATTTGGGGTGGTGGACAAACTTCGAAGCCGTGCCAAACGTGCATTGCGCAAACACACCGCCCCAGACAACATCAAATTCGACGCCATGAGTCGGGTGTCCCATGTGACCGATGCCACCGATTGGCGGGTGGAATACCCGTTTGTGGTGTTGGCTCCAGACACGGAAAAAGAAATGACCTTGCTGGTCAAGGCCTGCATCGATTTAGAGCTCACCATCGTGCCGCGCGGTGGTGGTACCGGCTACACCGGCGGCGCCATTCCCCTGACCTGGAAAAGCGTGGTCATCAACACGGAAAAATTGGAAACCCTTGGACAGGTAGAGCACTTGGTGTTGCCCGGCTTGAGCCACACCGTGCCCACGGTGCACACTGAGGCCGGTGTCGTCACGCAGCGTGTGGCCGATTTGGCCGAGCAAGCAGGTTTGGTGTTTGCCGTCGATCCCACATCAGCAGAAGCTTCTTGCATTGGCGGCAATATTGCCATGAATGCGGGTGGCAAAAAAGCCGTGTTGTGGGGCACGGCATTAGACAACTTGGCCAGCTGGCGCATGGTGACGCCTGACGCACAGTGGCTGGAAGTGGTGCGACTGAATCACAACCTGGGCAAGATCCACGATGCCGAGTTGGCGAGTTTCGAGTTGCGCTACTTTGAAGCGGATGGCACCACCCCATTGCGCACCCAGCGTTTGGACATTCCGGGCGCCAGCTTTCGCAAAGCAGGTTTGGGCAAAGATGTCACCGATAAATTTTTAAGCGGTTTGCCAGGTATTCAAAAAGAAGGTTGCGATGGCTTGATCACCAGTGCCCGCTGGATCTTGCACCGCATGCCCAGCCACACCCGCACGGTATGCCTGGAGTTTTTTGGCTCGGCGCACGAAGCCGTGCCCAGCATCGTGGACATCAAGAACCACATGTTCGAGGTGGCCAAGCAAAGCGGCACGGTGTTGGCGGGCTTGGAGCATTTGGACAAACGCTATTTGAAAGCGGTGGGCTACACCACCAAATCCAAGCGCGGTGGTCTGCCCGAGATGGTGTTGTTCGGTGACATTGCCGGCGACGATGCTGACGATGTGGCGCGTGTCACCTCGGACGTGGTGCGCTTGGCCAATGCCCGCTCTGGCGAAGGCTTCATTGCGGTCAGCCCTGAAGCGCGCAAAAAGTTCTGGCTCGACCGCAAACGCACCGCCGCCATCAGCCGCCACACCAACGCCTTCAAGATCAACGAAGACGTGGTCATTCCCTTGCCGCGCATGGCCGAGTACACCGATGGCATTGAGCGCATCAACATCGAACTCTCGCTGCGCAACAAGATTGCGCTGTGCGATGCGCTCGACCATTTGCTGGCGCGTGAAAACCTGCCCTTCGGTGCGGCAGAGGACGACACCGACACACCCACACCAGAGTTGCTGCAAGAGCGCATCGACCAGGCCCGTGCCCATATTGCCGAAGTGCGCAATCTGTGGCTGGGTTGGCTGAGCAAGGTTGAGACCTTGTTGTTGCAACTGCAAACCCATGAATTACGCGCCAGCTGGAAAACCCAATTGCGCCCGCAACTGCACGATTTGTTCAGTGGCGCCGCATTTGCACCCTTGCGCCAAGAGTTCGATGCGGTGCATCAGCGCGTCTTGAAGGGGCGCGTGTGGGCGGCGCTGCACATGCACGCGGGTGATGGCAATGTGCACACCAATTTGCCGGTCAACAGTGACGACTACGAGATGCTCAAAACCGCGCACGAAGCGGTGGACCGCATCATGGCCTTGGCCCGGTCCCTCGATGGCGTCATCTCGGGCGAGCACGGCATTGGCATCACCAAGCTTGAATACCTCACGCCCCAAGAGCTGCAGCCCTTTGCCGACTACAAAGCCCGCATCGACCCCGAGGGCCGTTTCAACAAAGGCAAATTGCTCAAAGATGCCGACCTCAGCCGCGCTTACACGCCCAGCTTTGGCTTGATGGGGCATGAATCGCTCATCATGCAGCAGTCGGACATTGGCGCCATTTCTGACTCGATCAAAGACTGTTTGCGTTGCGGCAAATGCAAACCAGTGTGCGCCACCCATGTGCCACGCGCCAACTTGCTCTACAGCCCGCGCGACAAAATTTTGGCCACCTCGTTGTTGATTGAAGCGTTTCTGTACGAAGAACAAACCCGGCGCGGCATCTCCATCAAGCATTGGGAAGAGTTTGAAGATGTGT